>NZ_JAWIIV010000026.1:0-90961 GCF_035916955.1 Noviherbaspirillum album
ACTGGTCGTTGACCGGATCCCATTCGACGGTGGTGACGAAGGCCGGGCCGAATTCCTTGAGCGCCGGCCAGGCGCCGATAATCAGAGAGATGATGATGCCGACCAGAACGATCAGGACGCTCAACGCAAACGTCAGCGTCAGTTTATGAAACAGAAAATCCTGAAGCCGTTGCCGGCGCATGGTTGATGCCATGGCCTGGGAAGCGGCTTCCTGCTCTTTCGTCATCTGCACCGTGTTGGCGCCTGACGAAGCAATCGTGGGGAGGTGTGCATTCATAATGCCGTGTGCCTTCTTGGCAATTGGGGCTGCGTCCAGAATGCCCGGGCAGGCAGGCGTGGACGCAGCGGTTCAGCGCGCCAGCTCAACTAGCCTGGCTCGGTTTTGTTACCAGATTGCCTTGCCGGAAGCATCCTTGACTTGGCCCTTCCACGCGTCTTGCACCAGCTTCACCACCGGTGCGGGCATGGCGACATAGTCGAGCTCGGTGGCCATTGCGCCGCCGTTCTTGTAGGCCCAGTCGAAGAACTTCAGCACTTCCTTGCCCTTGGCCGAATCCACCTGGTTCTTGTGCATCAGGATGAAGGACGCGCCAGTGATCGGCCAGCTGCTCTTGCCGGCCTGGTCGGTCAGCACCACGGCGAAGCCCGGCGTCTTCGACCACTCGGCACCGGCAGCGGCAGCCTTGAAGGTTTCATCATCGGGCTGCACGAACTGGCCGTCACGGTTCTTCAGCTGGGTATGCGACATCTTGTTCTTCTTCGCATAGGCGTACTCGACGTAACCGATCGAGTTCTTGATGCGCTGCACGTTGGCCGCGACACCTTCGTTACCCTTGCCGCCCACGCCCGCCGGCCACTTGACCGCGGTGCCCGCGCCGACTTTCGACTTGAAGTCGGGGCTGGTCTTGGACAGGTAATCGGTGAACAGGAAGGTAGTGCCGGAGCCGTCGGCACGGTGGATCACGGTGATCTCGTCGGCCGGCAGCTTGACGCCGGGGTTGAGCGCGGCGATTTCAGGCGCGTTCCACTTCGTGATCTTGCCGAGGTAGATATCTGCAACCACCGGACCGGTCAGCTTCATCTGGCCGGGGGTGATGCCTTCGATATTGACGATGGGTACCACACCGCCCATGATGGCGGGAAACTGCATCAGGCCGTCGGCTNGATATCTGCAACCACCTCACCGGTCAGCTTCATCTGGCCGGGGGTGATGCCTTCGATATTGACGATGGGTACCACACCGCCCATGATGGCGGGAAACTGCATCAGGCCGTCGGCTTCCAAGTCTGCTGCCTTGAGCGGCATGTCGGAAGCGCCGAAGTCTACTGTCTTGGCCTTGATCTGCTTGATGCCGCCGCCGGAGCCGATGGACTGATAGTTCAGGCCGGTGCCGGTGGCCTTCTTGTATTCCTGCGCCCAGGCAGCATAGATCGGATAGGGGAATGTCGCGCCCGCCCCGGTGATGTCAGCTGCATTTGCACCGCCAAACATGACGGCGCTGCCCGCCGCGATCATCAACGTGGTGATGAATTTATTCAGTCGCATATCTGCTCCATGAGATTTGTCAAAATCAGACAGGGCGAACTGTAGCCAACAATTGTGACAGCTTTATGACAGTACCAAAAAGCTATGTCATAAATGGCGGTGAAAGCTGTAATACTGTCATCAACTTGTAATATTGCACGACTACACTGCCGCAAAATTGAATCATGGAACGGTATACCGCTAATGAATAAGAAGACGCACCGTGAAATGCCCAAACCGAAAGCAAGCACGACGGAAGTTCCCGAAAGCATTTATCTGAACCGTGAACTCTCCCAGCTGGCCTTCAATAGGCGCGTGCTGGCCCAGGCGGAAGACAAGACCATCCCGCTGCTTGAACGCCTCCGCTATCTATGCATCGTCAGCAGCAACCTGGATGAGTTCTTCGAGGTACGCATCGCGAGCCTGCTTGCCCACAACCGGATGCAGGGCGCGCTGACCGAACCGCCTGCGCTGGCGGCCGCGATGGAACGGACCGGCCACGAGTGCCATGCCATCATCGAGCGCCAATATAATCTGTTGAACAATGAAATCTTGCCCCAGCTGGCCGAAGCGGGAATCTACCTGCTGCGGCATACCGAACGCAACGAGGAACAGCGGGCCTGGGTCAAGGAATATTTCGACCGAGAAGTGCGTCCCCTGCTAACGCCGATCGGACTGGACCCGGCGCATCCGTTTCCGCAGGTAGTTAACAAGAGCCTGAATTTCATTGTAGAACTGTCGGGCAAGGACGCCTTCGGACGGGGCACCGGCATTGCCATCCTGAAGGCACCGCGTGTGCTTCCGCGCGTCATTCGACTGCCCGACCACCTGTCCAAGAAGGGCGCCGCCTCGTTCTGCCTTTTGTCGTCCGTCATCCATGCGCATATTGCCGACCTGTTCACCGGACGCGAAGTGGTTGCATATTCTCAATTCCGGGTGACGCGCAACAGCGATCTTTGGGTGGATGAAGAAGAAGTGAAAAACCTTCGCCAGGCCTTGCAAAGCGAATTGCATAGCCGGCAATTCGGGTTTGCCGTGCGCCTGGAAGTCGCCCGCAATTGCCCTGGCCACCTCGCCGACTTTCTGCTCGATCAATTCTCCATTCCGAGAAGCCGCCTGTACGCGGTCGACGGCCCGGTGAACATGGTGCGGCTGCTCGAGCTGATCAACGGCGTACGTCAGCCTAGCCTGCATTTCCCGCCTTTCCACCCCGGAAATCTGCCGCGCTTGGCCGACGGCGACATATTCAGTGCGCTCAGGCAACAGGATGTGCTGCTGCACCACCCTTTCCAGTCCTTTCAGCCGGTGGTTGAATTCATCCGTACCGCGGCGCTGGACCCGAGCGTTGTGGCGATCAAGCAAACCATTTACCGCACCGGCATGAACTCGGACCTGATGGAATCGCTGATCGCGGCAGCCCATCGAGGCAAGGAAGTGACCGTGATCGTGGAATTGATGGCGCGCTTCGACGAAGAAGCCAACATCAACTGGGCGGAAAAACTGGAACGCGCCGGCGCGCAGGTCGTGTACGGCGTGGTTGGCCTGAAGACGCATGCAAAACTGGCGCTGGTTCTGCGACGCGAAGGCAATGAACTACGCCGCTTTGCGCATCTCGGCACCGGCAACTACCATCCGACCACAACCAAGCACTATACCGACTTCGGCCTGCTCACCGCGCATCCGGCGCTGACCGCCGAAGTCAATGAAGTCTTCATTCACCTGACCAGCCTGACCAAGCCGAAGAAGCTTCAGCACCTGTGGCTGGCGCCGTTTGATCTGCAGAAGGAGATCATCCGCGCCATCCGCAATGAGGCCGAGATTGCCAAGCAAGGCAAGCCGGCGCGCATCATCGCCAAGATGAACGCGCTTCTCGATGAATCCGTGATCCGCGCACTTTATGCGGCCTCCGCGGACGGGGTCAAGATCGACCTGATCGTCAGGGGCGCCTGTGCGCTGCGGCCCGGCGTCCCGGGCCTGTCGGACAATATCCGGGTGCGCTCGATCATCGGACGTTTTCTCGAACACAGCCGCATCTATTATTTCCGCAATAATCTTGCGCACGATGTTTATCTTGCCAGCGCGGACTGGATGAACCGCAACCTGTTCAGGCGGGTGGAAGTGGCCTTTCCGGTGCTGGACAAGACGCTGAAGAAGCAGGTGATAGCACAAGGGCTCAATCCCTATCTGAAGGACAACCTCAATGCCTGGGAACTCGCCGCCGATGGCAAGTATCACAGGCGCAAGCCGCGCGGAAAGCAGCATGCCTTCTGCGCCCAGCAGTACCTGGCGCAACTGCTGGGCACGCCGGAGCTTCGTCATTGACCAAGGAGCGAACATGGAACTCATTCTGTGGCGGCACGCCGAAGCCGAGCCGCATGAAGCACCCAAGCCCGATTCCGAACGCGCCTTGACACCCAAGGGCAGGAAGCAGGCGGTAAGGATGGGCGAATGGCTGGACCGCCATCTGCCAGACAACTGCCGGGTAATATCCAGCCCGGCGGTGCGCACGGTGCAGACCGCCGAGGCGCTGCGCCGCAAGTTCAAGACCCATGTCTCCCTTGCGACCGACTCGACCGCGGAAGCCATTCTCGAGGCAGCGAACTGGCCGAACAGCAAAGAGCCGGTGCTCATCGTCGGCCACCAGCCTACCCTGGGACATGTGATCACCCTTCTCCTGCAAGGCGCCGCACAGGACTGGACCATGCGCAAGGGAAGCATCTGCTGGATCGCGCAGAAGGCGGATGATGAAATCGACGCCACTTACATCAAGGCCATCCTCGGGGCTGACCTGGCGGGAAAATGAATCGGCGGCCGGCATCGCATATGAATCTTTGCAGTACTGTGTGAAGCCGCTTGATCAGGCGCCGCTCTGCCACAGCAGCAGCGTGACCGCATGCAGGATCAGCCCTACCAGGCCGCCCACGATCGTGCCGTTGATCCGGATGTATTGCAGGTCGCGTCCGACATGCAGTTCCAGCTTGCGCGACATGGTTTCCGCATCCCATTTACGAATGACGCGCGCCACGAGGTCGGCGATATCTTGCCGGCGTCCGACGATTGTTTCGGTAGCGAAAATGCGGATCCACTGATTGAGTTTCTTCTGAACCTTCTGGTCGCCCAGCAGCTCGGTGCCGAATGCGCCGACCGCCTGCTCCAGCTTCGCGGCCAGAGCCGACTCGGGCGAGGCCGCATCGGCGACCAGCTTAGCCTTGATGTCGTGCCAGACCTGTACCGCGTAGTCGCGCACCAGCGGGTGTCCGAGGACATCGCCCAGCACGGCATCGATCTTCTTCTCGTATTCCGGCGACGTCCGCAGCTTGGCGATGAAGTCGTCGGCAACCCGCTGGAACCGGGTCTGCCATTCGCTGTCGTCGTCGCGCATTTCATCCAGCGTGCTCTGGATGGCTTCCAGCAGCCGTTCATAGACTTTTTCATCGACCGCCTTGGGCATCCAGCGCGGGCTGCTCTCGTGGATCTTCCAGCGGATGTAAGGCTTGTTATTCTCCATCGCCGCGCTGGCCATGCCGATGAGGTGATGAAACAGGGCGCGATGATGGCCGCGCGCGACCAGGGATGAAAGCAGTTCCGCCAGCAGGGGCGCGATCTCGGTCCGTTCCAGCGCGGAGGCAAGCCGGCTCTGCATGAAATGCCGGACATCATCGTCTTCGATCAGCTTCAGCAATGACGGCACGCTGCGGACGATCTGCCGCGAAACGGCCTGGCTGTTTTCCGGCTTCGACAGCCAGCTGGCGGCCGCACCGGCGAAATCCATCGGCCGCAATTCCTCGCGGATAATCTCCTGCGTAATGAAATTGTGTTCGAGGAAGTTCGACAGACTGTCGCCTATCCTGTCTTTATTGCGTGGAATGATCGCAGTATGAGGAATCGGCAGGTTCAGCGGCGAGCGGAACAATGCCGTGACGGCGAACCAGTCGGCGAGTGCGCCGACCATCGCGGCTTCGGCAAAAGCGGAGACGAAGGAGAGAAAGGGATATCGAGGCTGAAACAGGCGCGACAGGACGAACAGCGCAGCCATCGCAAAAAGAAGGCCGGTCGCCAGCCGACGCGTTTTGGATAACTGTTGTGCCTGTTCTATTTCTGTCATTGATGCAATGCCCCAGCCGAATCTTTGAATTCGAGCATCGCTGCAACGGATTGGTTCATCTTTGACAACAGGCGGCAACGCACTGGACCGGGTTGCCGCACGGCGGCCGCTGCGACACCCAGTTGGCCGCAGTGCCCTGCCGTGCTGCCGTCACTTCGCTTTCTTGGGGCGTCCGGACTTCAGTGCGGGAAGCGTATCCAGGACTTCCTTCAGCTTGGTCGTGTCGAGCTGGCGAATCAACGCAACGCCCACGCGCAGCAATTCGCTCTTTTTGACTTCGAAGCCTGCTTTAAGGAAGTCCTTCTTGACCTGGCCGAGTACCGCATATTCCGCCTCGGGCATGGTGAAGCTGTCCCGGACCAGTTTGGGCTTTTTCGGCTTTTCCTTGTCTTCAGGCTTGGCGGCCGCTTCCTTGACGGCGGGCTCCTTGGAGACCGGCTTTGCGATTGCCTTAGTGGGTTTGGCCGGTTTGGATGCCGCGGCGTCGCCGCTGTTCGCAGGTATTGCCAGCAATGCGCCCGCCGGCTTCTTGATCAGTTCGGCCTTGCTTTTCGCCGAGCCGCTTGCCAGCGGCTTGACGGTCGGTGCGGAAGTGGAGGCTGCTTTTTTTGTCATTGTTTTCCCTTGGTTGTTTAACGGTGTAAATAATTTATACCGTTTATACCTTTTACGCAACTGTTCCGGTATTCCGGAAACAGCTGTGGACACGGGCAAATAATCAGCGGGCAGTGATCGGGTCAGCCGTTGACCCTGACATTGAACTCAAGGCCGACTTCATTCCAGGCGCCCCGCTCCTTGTCGAGCCAGTAGGAAAGCGTTCTATGTTCCGAGAGCCAGGCGTTGTCGATTTCGAGTTCGATACGATGCTTCATCTTCACGCGCAGGTGGCTCACATCGGCATCAATACGGGAATGCATCAGCATCGCGGCAAGCCTGAGCGCCAGAACGGCTTTGGCGAAATCGGCATCCTGCAGGGCATCGCCGATTTTCTTCAAATTACCTTTCTGCGCGAGGATGAGCATGCTCATGAAACTTTGTTCGCGCGTCGTGAACCCGGGAAGATCGGCGTTTTCGACCATGTACGCGGAATGCTTGTGGAAGCCGGTGTGGGAGACCGTCAGTCCGATCTCATGCAGCAGCGAACTCCAGTACAGGTACCGCGCGTACACATCGGATTCGGGCTTGAGCTGCTGGAACAGCGTGGCGGCGGTATTGGCCACGCGAATGGCACGCCCTTCATCCGCTTGGAAACGCCGCATGAATTCATGCGCGGACTGATCGCGCCGGTCACGCCGCGTGGCTCGAAGCTCCAGATCCCACAGCACGCCCATGCGCAGGCCGGCATCGACGGCGGTCATCGCAGGAACACCGATTTCCTGCATGACGCCGATCAGCACCGACAGGCCGCCGATCATCACGATCACCCGCTCGGGCTTGATGCCGAGCAGGCCGATCCTGCTGACATGGCCGTAGCCGATCAGCATGTTCTTGAGTATTTCCAGATTGTGCAGGGACATGCGCCCGTCGCCGATACCATTCTTTGCAATCACGTCCGAAATCGCGCGCATGGTCCCGGAGGAACCGTAGGCGGCATGCCAGTGCTTCGGATGATACGGCGTGGCGGCGTCTTCAAAATAAGTGCGGGCCGCCAGGATGGCGGCGTCGTAGGCGGCGGCATCGATACGGCCGTCGGGGAAAAAGGTTTCGCTCTGCCGCACGGTTCCCACGCCATAGGAATCGACATGCAAGATCTCGGCGCCGTGACCGAGGATCAATTCGGTCGAGCCGCCCCCGATGTCGATCACGAGACGCCGCTCGTTGCTTGCCAGCGTACTCGCCACTCCCATGTAAATCAGCCGCCCCTCTTCCTCGCCGGAGATGATTTCAATCGGATAGCCGATGGCCTCCTCGGCATGGGGCAGGAATTCGGCGGCGTTTTTCGCAATACGCAGGGTGTTGGTCGCAACGACACGCACTGCATCGAGAGAGAACTCCGCGAGGATGGTCCGGAAATTGCGAAGGCAGGTAAGTGCCGTCTGCATGGCTTGCGGCGTGAGATTGCCGCTGCTATCCAGGCCGGCGCCGAGGCGGATGGGATCGCGCGCGGTCTTAAGTATGCGTATCGATCCACCGTCATGCTTGCCGATATGCAGCCGGAAGCTGTTGGAGCCGAGATCTACCGCAGCAAACATTTCTTATTCCTTTTCTGAACTGCGTTCTGGAATCGCGTGGTGTGCAATGCATAAAAGCTGCAAGACGATATTCGTGGAATATGACGCTGCCATGACATTGCCGCCCGCCGTTGATGTGCCCGGTCTCGATCCGACAACCGAATGGCATTGTCTGTTCCGGAACTCGGCATCATGGCAGAATTTTAACGAACTTCACGGACTTGTTCCGGCTCAAAAGCGCAATCTGGGTGAAATTCCGCTTTCAGCCGGGTTTTCCGGATTTCTTGCCAGCTCTTTCCACTCTTTCCCAGAAAAGGTCCATGCATGTCTGTACGCCGATTAAGCTACCCGAGCGCCAATCCCTTCCTCGTCTGGTCCCAAGTAGCACTGAAAGGCAGCGAGATGCTGTTTGCTTCGGCCCAGGTTATCGGCCACCGCACCAGCCGCATGGCCATGGCCGGACCGATGCCCAATGCCCGGGATCGCAAGGAATTCACCTTAATGGGACAGGAAAAACTGGAGGCAGTACAGGAGTCAGCCGCGGCAATGTCGATGCGCATGTTCGCCATGCAATCGCGGATGGGCATCGCCATGCTCGAACAGATGGCGGCGAGCGCGGGCTGGTTCTGGCGGTTCGCATTGAATCCGGCACTGGCAGCTTCCGTTAACGGACAGGCCGGCCAGATGGCTGCCCTCTTCGGCAATCCTTGGGCTAACTGGTCACGCGCTTCAAAATCCCTGGCTGAAGTGGCGCAGCATGGGCTCAAGCCGGTGCATTCTCGCGCCACGGCCAATGCCAGGCGACTGGGAAAGATCGGGCTGCTGCCGCCCCGTTAGAAATTCATGCCAGGCGGCATGCAAACGACGATGCAGTCGGGATTTGACTAAAGAGCCGACTAAAAAACCCAAATAAAAAGCCGCACATTGCGGCTTTTTTCAATGATTAAAATCGTGATCTATCTGGCGGAAAATGAGAGAAACCCAAGCCAAGGATTGCACCAGGTTAAAACACACTCACCATATTTGTTTGACCTTCGTCCGGCGGCAAGGTCTACACTACTGAAAATAGCTGGTGCGATACCGTTTTCACCATGTGCTAGCGGGGTGAGTTGGAACACGGCCATTGCCAGGTGCTTGATCCAGCTCGGCTATCTTCCTGACACCCAACCAATGCATAAGCTCGAAGCGCTTTCGCGGGCAGGTTGCTAGAGCGTTTTCGCCCTGACCGGCTTAGGCAAGGCTGAGGCGGATTGCTTATGGGACAAGGCGTGGCAACGCGACATGGCGAGCTCGGCGCCCCCGTGCCATGGCAAGGAGGCACAACGCGGTTACCAGAGGCAATCCGCCCGGGATCGACAAGCAGGTCAGGGCGAAAATGCTCCAGGCTGACGGCCGCTCGCAAATACAGAAAATCGCTCAACCTCGCCCCACTTTCTAGAAGCCGATTCGGATTTCGTTACCGTTTCTCACGATGGCCCTTTCACGTTCCAATGTCGCCAAGGCGCGATACAGAGCCTCATGAGTCAGGCCAATTTCTTCAGCAAACTGTTTGAGCGTTCCGTCCACCTTCCAGACACCGCTTGAATCACAGCGTAGCCGCACCGCCTGCAAGACCCGCTCCGGTGCCGAGCGAATTTGCCGTATCTCCAACCTTGCCCGCAAGCCTTGGACCCGGTGTGCCAATTCCGCCGTAAATGCCCACAGTTCCTCCGCGTTCCCCTTGAGCTGGCAAGCAAGCTCAACCTTTGGATAGAACAACACCTCGCTGTCTTGGATCGCAACGGCATCACAGTGATAATGCGCTGAAAAAATGGAGGCTTCAGCAAAGAGCTCCCCAGAACGGACAGTATGCATAACCACTTCCGTGCCCGCCGAAGTAACGCGGTTAAGAGCGATTCGTCCGGACATCAAGCGAAAGATGCCGAGCGTTTTGTCGCCTTGCCGGAACAAAATGGTGCCGGCAGCAAGCTTGCGAGCGGTGGGCACTACCCCGGCAATCTGAGGAAACAAAGCGTTCATCGGTCCTGACTGTGAACATGGGGAAGAAAGGGTTTTTCTGGTCATATGATTGCAATCATATGAGTATGACGTGACGACGACAATAATGCCGCGTACTGACAAACGACAAACCATTGGAGACACCCGAAATGAATGCTTCACTCCTTGCCGTTAGCCTTTTACTTGCCGCTCCCGCTTTTGCACAACATTTCCACCAGAGCGCACCTCACGGTGCACAAGGCCATGCACAGCATCAGCATGGCTCCTCGGTCTACGCCGGCATGGAAAACCGCGCCATTAAAGCTCTCTCAAAGCAACAAATCGATGACATCCGTGCCGGTAAAGGAATGTCACTCGCGCTGCCCGCAGAACTGAACGGCTATCCCGGACCTTTGCATGCCCTTGAACTGGCTGATGCACTGGACTTAAGCGAGGAACAGAAGATCAAAATCCAGGAATTATTCGCACAGATGCAGATGGAAGCCAAGAGATTGGGCGAGCAGCTGATCACCCAAGAATATGAGCTTGACCGGCTTTTCAAGGATAGAAAAGCCACCCTTGAATCTGTTCAACAGCTTGCGGCGAAAGCTGCGCTGGCGCATGCTGAATTGCGGACGGCCCATCTGAACTACCACCTGAAGATGACCGAAGTTTTAACCGCAAAACAGGTCGCCAAATACAATCAACTTCGTGGCTATCGATAAGGATTCAATTCAACAGCTTTAAAAGCCAACTTAATTCGAAGGTTACGCGGAAAGGCAGTGGCGGCACCTCGGTACAGGAATTCGGTCAACGCTTACATGGAAAAATCCGGCTGAGGTAAGACGGATCTGCTGCAAGTCCTTCACGGATGGCTGGACATACCAGATGTAGTTATCCATGACAGTCAAGGTGAAGGGACGCCTGCGATCGAACAGGCGCGTCCGATACGAAATTCCATGCTGATGCTTCATTGATGGCTTGCGCCATCACTCCGGCTAGTCCTGAGAACGGAACGACGCACTCGGGCAGTTTGCTCTTACCCCAACAGGTATCCCTACGGTATCAGGATGCCGATCGACTTTACGAATGCTTGATAAACAAAAAACCCGCGTAATCTCAAGGATTCTCGCGGGTCTATTGGATGTTCCTGAACTTCTTAAAACATGCTACTGGCGGAAAGGGAGGGATTCGAACCCTCGGTACGGGGATACCGTACGCCTGATTTCGAGTCAGGTACATTCGACCACTCTGCCACCTTTCCGTTTTGGGTCGTCTTGCAGCGAGTCAGCGCCGCGAAGCACGAAATTATAACAGACACTTTTTGCAGGCGGAATAGTTTTTACGTGCACACAGGAATTTTCACCGGGGCGACTAACTGCCCCTCCCTTGTTTTCATTCCCGCCATATTTCTCTTAATCATCGTCTTGTCATAAATTGATCCTACTATTCGGTCAGCAAGAAAACCTCTTTACGATCAAAGAAATAGAAAGACTGTTTTGAGCATGCTTTCAAACGCCTTTGCGCCGAGTGACGCAATGGGACAGGGATATCCGACCATGACAGCTCTCGTATCCGAGATTGTCGGTGCCGCGCCGCTCATCAATGGAGCCGCACCGCTGCACATCCAGCGCCAAACCGCCAACAACCGCGGCGACGAAGCAGGCAAACAGTTGGAAAACAGGGACGCCATGCTGTTATCACGCTTGAATGAAATTCTCAGTCAACGCCAGTTGACGGCGCTTTTCCAGCCCATCATCGACATGCGGCGCGGGATCATCGTCGGTTATGAAGGCCTGATCCGCGGGCCCTCGGACAGCCCGCTGCATTCGCCGATGAATCTCTTCAAGGTGGCACGCGCCAACAATCTGAGCGTCGAGGTCGAGCATATGTGCCGCCGTATCGTGCTCGAGCGTTTCGCGGAACTCGGCCTGCCGGGAAAGCTGTTTCTTAACGTTAGTCCGGAAATGCTGCTGCTGCCGCAGGCGCGCCATGGCGAGACGCTCAGCTACATCGATGAACTCGGCATCAATCCGGACAAGGTCATCATCGAGTTGACGGAGAACCAGCCCACCTATGATTACGATCTGCTGCGTGAAGCGGTGATGCATTACCGGGGCATGGGATTCGAGATTGCCATCGACGACCTGGGCGAAGGTTTTTCCAGCCTGCGTCTATGGTCGGAGCTGCGTCCGGAATACGTCAAGATCGACATGCACTTCGTGCAGGGAATCAACCAGGATCCGGTCAAGCTGCAGTTCGTGCGTTCCATCCAGGAGATTGCGCAGGAATCCGGCAGCATCACCATTGCCGAGGGCATCGAGACCCAGGCCGAACTGCTGCTGCTGCGCGATCTCGGGATCGCCTATGGCCAGGGCTACCATATTGCCCGGCCCAATCCGCACCCGGGCATGGACATCCCGAATGAAGTGGCCTCGGCGCTGCATCGCAACGGCGTGGCCGTCTATCCGCACAAGGGCGCCTTCGGATACAACGTCGTCACCGCCATGAAGCTGCTGCGCCTCGTTCCCATCGCGACTCCCGCGATGACCAATACCGAGGTCTACGACATGTTCATCGGCGCGCCGGATCTGCAGACGGTGCCGGTGGTGCAGGACGGCATCCCGGTGGGGCTGATTATCCGCGCAAATCTGATCGATCGCTTCGCCCGTCTTTTCTCGCGCGACGTATATGGCAAGAAGCCATGTACGACTTTCATGGACCCGCATCCGCTGATCATCGACAGGGACACCAGCCTGCAGGAGCTGAGCCGCATGATGGTGGAAGCGGATCATCATCACCTGTCCAACGGCTTCATCATTACCGGTGAAGGCCGCTATATCGGCATGGGCACCGGGCAGGACCTGATGCGCGAGATCACGCAGATGCAGATCAACGCGGCGCGCTATGCCAATCCCCTGACGCTCCTGCCGGGCAATGTGCCCATCAACGAACACATCGACAGATTGCTGCAGAGCGGTGCGCGCTTCCACGCATGCTATGCGGATCTTGATCACTTCAAGCCGTTCAACGATGTCTACGGCTACCGCAAGGGTGACGATGTGATCCAGCTGACCGGCCGCATCCTGGCGGAGCACTGCGACCCCAACCGCGATTTCATCGGCCACATCGGAGGCGATGACTTCATCATTCTGTTCCAGAGCGAGGATTGGGAAGAGCGCTGCCGGCGCATGCTGTCATGTTTCAGCGCCGCGGTCATCGAGCATTACAGCCGGACCGACCGGGAAAATGGCGGCTATATCAGCGAAGACAGGCGCGGCCGAAAGGTTTTTCATCCGCTGATCAGCCTATCGCTGGGCGCGGTGAAAGTCGAACCCGGCAACTTCCTGTCGCATCACCGCATTGCGGCCGCAGCCGCGGATGCAAAAAAGCAGGCGAAAAAAATCCCTGGCAACAGCCTGTTCATCGAACGGCGCCAGGGATTGGCATTGGAAGCCTGAATCCGGACGCCCTGTTTCTCCGCGTTGCTTTGCGGCGGGATGGCGGGGTCACGGGGTGACGGATCGCTGGCTGGATCGAACTGGACCCGGCCAACGCTGCCAGATCAGCCGGCGCGGCTCAGTCGCTTGATGCCGCCCATGTAGGATTGCAGGGCTTCTGGAATCTCGATGCTGCCGTCGGCCTGCTGGTAATTTTCAAGAATGGCCACCAGCGTGCGGCCGACCGCGAGACCGGAACCATTTAAGGTATGTACCAGTTCCGGCTTGCCTTGAGCGTTGCGGAAACGCGCCTGCATGCGGCGCGCCTGGAACGCTTCGCAATTGGATACCGACGATATCTCGCGATAGGTATTCTGCGCGGGCAGCCAGACTTCGAGGTCATAGGTCTTGGCGGCGCCGAAGCCCATATCGCCGGTACAGAGCGTGATCACGCGGTATGGCAGGCCCAGCTTCTTCAGGATGTTTTCGGCATGCCCGACCATCTCCTCGAGCGCTTCATAGGATTTCTCCGGATGGACTACCTGCACCATCTCGACCTTGTCGAATTGATGCTGGCGGATCATGCCGCGCGTGTCGCGGCCGTAGCTGCCTGCCTCGGAACGGAAGCATGGCGTATGGGCGGTCATCTTGAGCGGCAGCGCATCGGCCGCAAGGATTTCATCGCGGACCATGTTGGTCAGCGGCACTTCCGAAGTGGGGATCAGATAGAGTGCTTCGCCCTCGCCCTCCTGCCCGCCCTTTTTTACGGCGAACAGGTCGGCCTCAAACTTCGGCAGCTGGCCGGTGCCGCGCAGCGAATCGGCATTGACGATGTACGGGGTATAGCATTCGGTATAGCCATGTTCGCCGGTATGCGTGTCGAGCATGAACTGGGCAAGCGCCCGGTGCAGGCGCGCGATGCCGCCCCGCATCACGGCGAAGCGCGAGCCGGTCAGCTTGGCGGCGACATCGAAATCCAGGCCAAGGCCGGCGCCGACATCGACATGGTCCTTCACTTCGAAATCGAACTGGCGCGGCGTGCCGACCTTGCGGACTTCCACGTTGCCGCTTTCATCCTGGCCCGCCGGCACCGATTCGTGCGGCAGGTTCGGCACGGCGAGAATGAATTCGCCCATTTTCGCCTGAATGGCGTCGAGGCGTTCGGCGGATGCCTTCAATTCATCGCCGATGCCGGCGACCTCGGCCATCACCGACGATGCATCCTCACCCTTGCCCTTGAGCATGCCAATCTGCTTGGACAGCGAATTGCGCTTGCCCTGGAGTTCTTCGGTACGGGTCTGTATCTGCTTGCGTTCTGCTTCCATCGCATTGAAGGCAGCTATATCGAGCTGGAATTTGCGAGCGGCAAGACGGGCGGCGACGTTGTCGATGTCTTTGCGCAGGAGTTGGATATCGATCATGGGAAATGCGGGGGTCTGGATGCGAAAAACGCCATTGTACCAAGCGTGCAAGCTTTTCCCGCCGGATTGGCCAGTCCCCGGCATTGAGCTTCGCCAAGCGAAGCCGACTCTTCCGCTCTACTTCTTCTCGTTCTTCCTCGCGTCCCGGTCCAGCGCGCGCAGATAGCTCAACTTTTCACCGATCTTGCCTTCCAGCCCTCGCGGCGTCGGCTGATACCAGTTCGGCTCGCGCATGCCGTCCGGCAGATAGGTTTCACCGGCCGCATAGGCGTCAGGTTCGTCATGCGCATAGCGGTAGAGCTTGCCGTAGCCGAGCTCCTTCATCAGCTTGGTCGGCGCATTTCGCAGGTGTTCCGGCACCGGCCGCGACTTGTCCTTGGCAACGAAGGCACGGGCCGCATTGTAGGCGTTGTAGACGGCGTTCGACTTGGCGGCGCAGGCCAGATAGACGACGGCCTCGGCCAGCGCCAGCTCGCCTTCCGGCGAGCCGAGGCGCTCATAGGTTTCGGCGGCGTCGAGCGACAGGCGCAGCGCGCGCGGATCGGCGAGACCGATGTCTTCGGCAGCCATGCGGATGATGCGGCGCGCGAGGTAGCGCGGATCGGCGCCGCCGTCGAGCATGCGTACAAACCAGTACAGGGAAGCGTCTGGATTGGAGCCCCGCACCGACTTGTGCAATGCCGATATCTGGTCGTAGAAGGCATCGCCGCCCTTGTCGAAGCGGCGCAGATTTTCCGCCAGCGCGGTCGCCAGCAGCGCTTCGTCGACTTCCTGCCGGCCGCCGGCGGCGGCGGCGCGGGCAACGATTTCCAGGTTGTTCAGCAGCTTGCGGCCGTCGCCGTCGGCGCTGGCGATCAGCGTCGCCTTGGCTTCGGGAGCGAAGTCGAGCCCTTCAAGTTCCTGGATGCAGGCACGGTCCACCAGCGCGTCAAGATCCTCGTCGCTCAGGGACTTCAGCACATAGACGGCCGCGCGCGAAAGCAGCGCGCCGTTGACCTCGAACGACGGATTTTCCGTCGTCGCCCCGATGAAGGTGAACAGTCCGCTTTCCACGTGGGGCAGAAACGCGTCCTGCTGGCTCTTGTTGAAGCGATGCACCTCGTCGACGAAGAGGATGGTGCGGCGGCCCGAGTTGGCACGGAAAACCTGGGCCCGCTCGACCGCTTCGCGGATATCCTTCACCCCGGACAGCACCGCGGACAGGGCGATGAATTCGGCCTGGAAGCTGTCGGCCATCAGTCGGGCCAGCGTGGTCTTGCCCACGCCTGGAGGTCCCCACAGGATCATCGAATGCGGCTCGCCCGACTCGAACGCGACGCGCAGGGGCTTGCCCGGCCCGAGCAGGTGCTGCTGGCCGATCACGTCATCGAGCGTCCGAGGCCGGAGCCGTTCGGCGAGGGGAATATTGTTCATTTGGATGGACGGGTAGAGCCCGCCTTTCTTCTTGTCAAAGGCAGCCGCCGGCTGCCGGCGTTAAGCAAGTCACTGCTGGAAAACGTCAGCTCCCTTGGGCGTCGTGAACCGGAACTGATCCGCCGCCATCGGCGGATTTTTTTCAAATTTCCTGAACGACAGCAGAGAGATCTGGCCGAAACTGTCTCGCAGTTCCATCGCCATCGGCACCCCGTTCTTGAGGCCGATGCCGATGCGTTCGAAGGTGGTGTCCTTGGACTTCGGCGTGGCTTCCAGCCACTCCAGGCCATCCTTGGTGCCGGCTTCCTTCAGGGTGAAATTCTTTTCCAGGTCATTGCTGCCGAACAGGATGGCTGCGGGAGAGGAACCGAGCGCATCGCCCAGCGCCCTGATGGTCACCTGGTTCAGGTCCTTGTCGTAGATGTAGAGCTTTTCTCCGTCGGCCTGCAGCAGCTGTTCGTATGGTTTCTGGTAAGTCCAGATGAAGCGGCCCGGGCGCGCGAACATGAAGGTGCCGCTGGATTCATTCGACACTTTCGCGCTGCCGTCGGCCATCTTGACCTGGCGCTGCACGAATTCACCTTTCGCCGATTTCGTCGTGCCGACAAAGGACTTGAACTGGTCGAGCGCGGCGGCATGAACGAACGCCGGAAGCGCAAAAGCAAAAGCCGCCAGCAGGCGGGCGGCCTTTGTCAGCTGGCGGGATGACGATGTTGCGGATCTATTCAATGGTGTTGTCCTTGTGGTGGTCCTGAACCTTCATTCCTGGGCTGCCCCCGCCGGCACGAGAATTTCGCGGTTGCCGTTGGATTGCATCGAGGAAACCAGGCCGCTCTGCTCCATTTGTTCCAGCAGGCGCGCAGCGCGATTGTAGCCGATGCGCAGATGCCGCTGGACCAGCGAGATCGAAGCGCGGCGGTTCTTGAGCACCACAGCTACGGCCTGGTCGTACAGATTGTCGGATTCCGTACCGCCGGCAGCCGCTCCTTCGCCACCAGGGGCTGCGTCTCCGCCTTCTTCAAGCGTGCCTCCTTCTAGGATTCCCTCTATGTAATTCGGTTCCCCCTGGGCCTTGAGGTGCTCGACGACCCGATGCACTTCATCGTCGGAGACGAACGCGCCATGCACCCGCACCGGCAGGCCGGTACCCGGCGGCATGTACAGCATGTCGCCCATGCCCAGCAGGGCCTCGGCGCCCATCTGGTCGAGGATGGTACGCGAGTCGATCTTGCTGCTGACCTGGAAGGCGATGCGCGTGGGGATGTTGGCCTTGATCAGGCCGGTAATGACGTCGACCGAAGGACGCTGCGTCGCCAGGATCAGGTGAATGCCCGCCGCACGCGCCTTCTGCGCAATGCGGGCGATCAGTTCCTCCACCTTCTTGCCGACCACCATCATGAGGTCGGCGAGTTCGTCGATGATGATGACGATGGTCGGCAGTTTCTCCAGCGGCTCGGGGGCGTCAGGCGTCAGGCTGAACGGATTCGGTATCTTCTGCTCGGACTTTTCCGCTTCGGCGATCTTGTTGTTATAGCCCGCCAGGTTGCGAACGCCGAGCTTGGACATCAGCTTGTAGCGGCGCTCCATCTCGGCGACCGCCCAGTTCAGCGCATGGCCTGCCTGCCGCATGTCGGTGACCACCGGCGCCAGCAGGTGCGGAATGCCTTCGTACACTGACATCTCCAGCATCTTCGGGTCGATCAGGATCATGCGCACATTATTCGGGTCGGACTTGTACAGCAGCGACAGGATGGTCGCGTTGATGCCCACCGACTTGCCGGAACCGGTAGTGCCGGCCACCAGCAGGTGCGGCATCTTCGCAAGGTCCGCCACCACGGGATGGCCGGCGATGTCCTTGCCGAGCGCGACCGTCAGGCTGGACGCGCTGTCGTTGTAGACCTTGGAACCCAGGATTTCCGTCAGGCGCACGATCTGGCGCTTGGGATTAGGCAGCTCCAGTCCCATGTAATTCTTGCCGGGAATGGTTTCGACCACGCGGATCGATGTCAGTGACAGCGAGCGCGCGAGGTCTCGCGCCAGGTTGACGATCTGGCTGCCCTTGACGCCGGTGGCCGGTTCGATTTCGTAGCGGGTGATCACCGGGCCGGGATAGGCGGCGACCACCTTGGCTTCCACGCCGAAGTCGGACAGTTTTTTCTCGATCAGGCGACTGGTAAATTCCAGCGTCTCGACGCTGACCGTCTCCTGCGCCGCCGGCGGCTCGTCCAGCAGCGACAGTGGCGGCAGGTTGGTATCGGGCAAATCGGCAAACAGCGACACCTGCCTTTCCTTTTCCACCCGCTCCGACTTCGGCACGGCAACCACCTGCGGCTCGATGCGGATCGGCGGCGCCTCGACGATCTTGGCGCGCTCCTGCACGACCACCTCTTCCCGCTTTTCGGCGGCCGCCTGGCCCGCCTTGCGGTCTTCCCGCGCCGAATAGAGGGTCTGCATGCGAATGACTGCAATCTCGATGGCCGCGCCGATACGCTCGGCGACATTAAGCCAGGAAATCTGGAAAAACAGGCTGAATCCCACGCCAAACAGCAGCAGCATGAACAAAGTCGCGCCGGTGAACCCGAACGCGGCCTGCGCCGCGCCGCCAAGAAGTTCGCCCAGGACGCCGCCCGGCGCACGAGGCAGCTGGGCCTTCAGGGAATACATGCGCAGATGCTCGATCGCCACGCTGCCGAGCAACATCAGGACGAAGCCGATCGCACGCACCCAGACTTCATGATGATGCTCCGGCTCGGGCTCGATCTGCAGCAGGAAGCGCTGCGACAGCCGGCGATAGCCCTTCCAGACCGAGCGCAGGAGGAATACGCAGCACCACCAGGCGGAGATGCCGAAGATGAACAGCATCAGATCGGCCAGCCAGGCGCCGATGCGCCCGCCCCAGTTATTGAGATGCGGGACGACATTGGCCTGCGACCAGCCCGGATCGGCCTTCGAATACGTCAGGAAGATAATGATCAGGTAGGCAGTGACCACGGTCAGCAGGAACCAGCGCGCTTCGGACAGCAGCCGCACCAGCCGGTTGGGCATGGGATTGGTTTCCGGTGGCTTGGTGTTGCGGGTATAGGCTTGGCTTGTTCGAGTCATAACACGGAATTATTCTGGAATGCCGTCTGGGCGGGGAGGCGCGGAATCGGTCGACGCTCGGACCCGCGGGGCGGGTTCGTCTATAATCTTAACCAGTTTTTCGGGTGCAATACTGATACGCCATTGAAATTTTGCCTTTTGGCGACATATCCGTGCCATGAGCGGCCCGGCGACGTCTCTTGGCCGGCGCCGGCACCAGCACGCGCTTCTCGAAGCTCGTTTGTCAATCCCTTATCCTGCACATTCTGCACATTGCTATGGCCACCACCAAACATGCCCATGTACTGATTATCGGCTCCGGCCCTGCCGGCTACAGCGCCGCCGTTTATGCCGCCCGCGCCAACCTGAAACCGGTGCTCATCACCGGCGTCGAACAGGGCGGTCAGCTGATGACCACGACCGATGTCGAGAACTGGCCAGGCGATCCGATGGGCGTGCAGGGTCCCGAGCTGATGCAGCGCCTGCTGCAGCATGCCGAGAAGTTCAATACCGAAATCATTTTCGATTACATCCACACCGCGAAGCTGAACGAGAAGCCCATGCGGCTGATCGGCGACTCCGGCGAGTACACCTGCGACTCGCTGATCATTGCCACAGGCGCGTCGGCGCAGTATCTCGGCCTGCCGTCGGAAGAACTCTTCATGGGCAAGGGCGTGTCCGCCTGCGCGACCTGCGACGGTTTCTTCTACAAGGGCCAGGAAGTCGCCGTGGTCGGCGGCGGCAATACCGCGGTCGAGGAAGCGCTGTACCTGTCGAACATCGCAACCAAGGTGACGGTCATCCACCGCCGCAACAAGTTCCGCGCGGAACCGATCCTGATCGACCGCCTGATGGCCAAGGTCGCGGAAGGCAAGATCGAGGTCAAATGGGATCACACGCTTGAAGAAGTGCTCGGCGACAACAGCGGCGTGACTGGCATCAGCATCAAGTCGACCAAGGATGGCAGCCTCAGCAAGGTCAATGTGCACGGCCTGTTCATCGCCATCGGCCATAAGCCCAACACCGGCATCTTCGAGGGTCAGCTCGATATGCATAACGGCTATATCAAGACAAAGACCGGCCTCGAGGGCATGGCGACGGCGACCAGCATCCCCGGCGTGTTCGCGGCGGGCGACGTGCAGGACCATGTCTACCGCCAGGCCATCACCAGCGCCGGCACGGGATGCATGGCGGCGCTTGACGCCCAGCGCTATCTGGAAAGCCTGGAAGCGTAATTCCCTTCCCCCTTGCCCCTCCCTTTTCATGTTCCGCGGCCCGCCTGCGGAACATGAAAGGCCTCGGCAGCAGGCAGCAAATCCCGTATCCATGCAGCGCCTTGCAACAATTGCAGGCTCGCGCACTCGAAAGACTGGAAACGGACAAGGAAATACCCATCATGGCTGGACCGATCAAGGATTTCGCGGCGCTGAAAACGCTGCGCGCACAAATCAAGGCCCAGGAAGAAGCCCGCAAGGCGGCGGAAGAAGAACGCCTGCGCCGGGAAAAGGAAAGCCGCCGCGATGCCGAAATGTTCCGCCGCGCAATTGGTGACGTCGCACTTCTTCCGCAATCCGACAAAGCCGAAATCGCCCCGCCGCGGCCGTTGCCGATCGCGAACCAGCACCTCGCCGACGAGCAGGCAGCGCTCGAAGAATCCTGGTCCGATGAATTCAACGTCGACACCCTGCTCGATACCGACGAAGCGCTCAGTTACACGCGCAGCAACATCGGGCGCGACACCTTGAGCAAGCTTCGGCGCGGACAATGGGTGATCCAGTCGCAGCTAGACCTTCACGGCATGCGTCGGGAAGAAGCGCGTGAAGCACTGGCGGAATTCCTGCGCCAGGCCGTCAAGCGCGGCATACGCTGCGTGCGCATCATCCACGGCAAGGGCCTGGGCTCGGTCAACAAGGAACCCGTGCTGAAGAACAAGGTGCGCAACTGGCTGATCCAGAAGGAAGAAGTGATTGCCTTCTGCCAGGCACGCGCCGCCGACGGCGGTGCCGGCGCGCTGGTGGTATTGCTCAAGGCGTGACGCCGGCCTTGGCCGACATCCGTAAGCAATATCCAGAATTAACCCGCCGTGCGATTGCCGGCCTCGGTGTTTTTCCTGTTTGCATTCCCCTGGCGGGCCATTATCATGCCGACATCGCTTACTTCGGATTGCGCGCATGTCACTGATCAAGGCACTTGAAATCCTCGCCATCCTGGTGGGCGCGTTCTCCGGCTTCATCGAAGCGCGCCGGAAACGCATGGACGTGGTCGGGATTTTCACCATCGCCTTCATCACCGCGTTCGGCGGCGGCACGCTGCGCGACATCCTGCTCGACCAGCGGCCCCTGTTCTGGGTGACGCACCAGGAGTACGCAATCCTGATCTTCGTACTCGCACTCATTTCCGCGCCGGCGATACGCACCCTGCGCAGGGTGATCTCGGAACGGCTCATCATCGTCGCCGACGCGCTCGGTCTCGGCCTGTTCTCTATCGTCGGTGTGTCGCAGGCACTGGAGGCCGGCATGCCGATCTTCATTGCTTCGATGATGGGAGTTATCACCGGTATCTTCGGCGGCATCCTGCGTGACGTGGTGTGCAATGAGATCCCGATGGTACTGAGGGACGGCAGGCCTTATGCGATCTGCTCGTTCGCGGGATGCTGGATGTACCTGCTGATGCAGAAGGTTGGCATTCCGCCAGACTTTTCACTGTGGACGAGCGCGATGGCGATCTCGATCGCGCGAATTGTGACCTGGCACCGGGGCGTGCGGCTGGAATGATCCGCCGCACCGGCCAGAGAACCGAACCCTGGAATTGCGGGAAAAGGTGCCCGCTACTGCTGCCCTCATTCAAGGGCTTGCAGACGGCTTTCGTACAGATGCTTCAATGAACGCTTGAGCGAATGCTCAAACGGCGTCGGGACCGGTTTCGCCGGTGCGGATGCGGATGACCTGTTCGACGTCGCGCACGAATATCTTGCCGTCGCCGATCTTGCCGGTACGCGCGGCCTTGATGATGGCGTCGACCGCCTGATCGACCTGCTTGTCGTCGATCACGGCTTCAATTTTCACCTTCGGCAGGAAATCAACGACATATTCGGCACCGCGATACAGCTCGGTGTGCCCTTTCTGCCGCCCGAAGCCCTTGACCTCCGTAACCGTCAGGCCCGTGACGCCGATTTCGCCCAGTGCCTCGCGCACTTCATCCAGCTTGAAAGGTTTGATGACTGCAGTAACCAGCTTCATAACAGCTCCTTCATGAATAAATCGATTTACGTCGGGCGTCGCCGCCGACGCGGCAACGCCGCATCCGTTCCTGCAGCGTAGCGTCTTTCCAGCGACGATACACGAGAGACGGCCCGGTGTCCTTGATTCCTGCAAATCCGGCGCCGCAGCAGCGCCTGCCGGAAAGGCCGGATGCGCAGTGAACCGGACCCGTCCGCCTTGGCCCCAAAACTGCCTGATGCTTTTTGCGTACAATGAACCGGGCTTAACCGTATTGCTATCCTGGCAGCACAATCTCATCGTCCATTCGGGCCCTTCCTTCCGGCGTTGAATTGGCCGGGCAGGAACATGCTCCTCATGATCGAAAAATTGAAATTTTCATAGTGAATTATCGCACGCAAATTGTTTCTTCTCTTTCGGAAATAGGACGGGAGGCCTGGGATGACCTGGTGGC
This sequence comes from Noviherbaspirillum album, assembly GCF_035916955.1. NCBI lineage: Bacteria > Pseudomonadati > Pseudomonadota > Betaproteobacteria > Burkholderiales > Oxalobacteraceae > Noviherbaspirillum > Noviherbaspirillum album. Next base: position 22,805 of record NZ_JAWIIV010000026.1, read on the forward strand.
AAGCCAGGAGCACGCCAATCCTTTTCTTTCTTTCGCATTCCTGGATGCCTTGCATGAATCGGGCTCGGCATCGGCCAAATCGGGCTGGCAGCCGCAGTTCCTTCTCCTTCAGAACGAAGGCCGGCTTGAAGCCGCGCTGCCGCTCTACGTGAAGTCGCATTCCTATGGAGAGTATGTGTTCGACTGGGCATGGGCCGACGCCTACCGTCGCAATGGCCTGTCCTACTATCCCAAGCTCCTGTCGGCCATTCCCTTTACTCCGGTATCCGGCAGCCGCCTCATGGCGCGCACGCCGGAAGCCGGCGCGGCGCTGCTGAAGGCACTGCTTGAGGTGCAGCAGTCGAATGCCATGTCGTCGACGCATATCCTGTTTCCGCCGGAGCATCAGGCCAATGCGCTGCAGGCTGCAGGATTCATGCTGCGTTCCGGCGTGCAGTTCCACTGGCTGAACCAGGGATATGGCAACTTTGAAGAATTTCTCTCGACGCTGGACCGCAAGAAACGCAAGAACATCCGCGCCGAGCGCCGCAAGGTCGAAGAGGCCGGCGTGCGCTTCCGTCACATTCCGGGTGCGCAGGCCACGGATGCCGACTGGCGCTTTTTCAAGCGCTGCTACGACCATACCTATGCGGAGCATTACTCCACGCCTTATCTCAATCTCGATTTCTTTCGCCGCATCGGCGACGGCATGCCGCGCAATATCCTGCTGGTCCAGGCCGAGCGCGATGGCAGGCCAATCGCATCTTCGTTACTGATCCATGACGACAGGGCCTTATACGGCCGCTACTGGGGATGCATCGAACACCTGCCCTGCCTGCACTTCGAAACGGCGTATTACCAGCCCCTCGAGTTCTGCATCGCCAACCGGATTGCATGCTTCGAAGGCGGCGCTCAAGGTGAGCACAAAATGGCGCGCGGTTTCCTGCCGCAGAAAACCTGGTCCGCGCATTGGCTCGCCCACCCGGCTTTCTCGGATGCGATCGCGCGCTTTCTCGCCCAGGAGGCCGATGGCATCGATGACTATATCGATGAATTGAACGAACACAACCCGTTCAGGCAGTCCTGAGCTATCGGGAGCGAGACGCCGCATGCGTTGCGCTTGCGAAAAACCGCGCTTCGCGGCATGCTTTCGCCTCATGCCGACGCCCTCTCCTGCCGCATTTGCCTCAAGCCTGCCCGCCAACAGCCGGATCGGCAGATTCAGCATCATCCGCGAGCTCGGTCGGGGTACGGCAGGCTGCGTCTATCTTGCGCACGACCCGGTTATCGACCGCGACGTCGCAATCAAGACGTTCAACCCCCGCCTCAGCCTGGCGGAGAAGGCACGGTTCGAGCAGCACTTCATCAATGAGGCCCGCGCGGCCGGTCGTCTCTCGCATCCGCATATCGTCACGATCCACGAGGCTTCCAGCGAGGGCGGTGTGACTTATCTCGCGATGGAATATATCGAAGGCAAGGAGCTGCACCGCGCGCTTGCCAACGGCCGTCGCTTCAGCGCCGACGAAACCGCGACCATTGCTTGGAAACTCGCTTCCGCCCTCCACCATGCTCATCAGCGCGGCGTGATCCATCGCGATATCAAACCGTCCAACATATTTCTTGCCGACGAAGACCAGCCGAAGCTGATCGACTTCGGCATCGCAAGGGCGCCCAACCGTCTTGCCGACCGCCTGTCGCCGCAGTACGAACCTTATACGATGGTGCGCGACAACCAGCTGCTGGGGACGCCGCACTACATGTCGCCGGAACAATCGGCCGGAAAACCGGTGGACCACCGCACCGACATCTATTCGCTGGGTACGGTCATGTTCGAACTGCTGACCGGCCGGACGCCTTTCCAATCCGAACGCACCGACAAGCTGCTGCAGCAGATCATCTACAAGGCGGCACCGTCACCGCGCGACATCGATTCACGCGTGCCTGAAGGCCTGGCCGTGATCGTCGAAAAAGCGATGCACAAACGGCCCGAAAAGCGCTATCACGATGCCGGCGAGATGGCACTCGACATCAAGCGTTATCTTTTGAAGGAGAAGCGTGCGCGACAGCGTAGCCGGGAGCCGCTTGTTCTCGACGAAGCGCCGTCGGACCAAGGTATCTCCGCGCATGGCGTCCGCATGCGCGGCATGGCTATTGCTGTTGCTGCCATCGCCGCGGTGTGCATGATGACCGCAGCCGGACTACTCCTGCTGCGCTGAACCCGTGCGAACTGCATGAACCGCCTGGAGTGCCCGGGCTGCCTGAACACTGAATATTCCCGGAGCACTTCATGCAGTCTGTCATCGCGGCTGCAGCGCGGTGAGGACCTGTCCCTTCAATGTCTTGATCAATGCCGTTTCATCCGCCGGCACACCTTCCGGCGCGGGCTGTTCGCGGTCCGCGTAGAACAGTCCGATCTGCTTCTTGTTCACTACCAGGGGCAGCACGATGAAGCTGCGCGCATCCGGCAGCAGGCTGCGGTGCCATTCAGGCAGCAGATTGCGTATCTTGGGGACGCTGGAATCGGAAATCATCAGATCCGCATCGTTTTCCATGGCGAGATGGAACAGGTCGCGCGCTGAAGCGCAGGCGAAGACAAAGCCGGCCTGACGGACTTCATGGTTGTCGCCCATGGATATGCGCGCGCGGTATTGACCGGTCTGCGCATCGCGCAGACAGATCGTCGCAAACCGGAAACCCATGCTGCCGTACAAGGTTTCGAGCACCAGCAGCATCAGGTCGTTGACCTTGCATCGACCGGAAGCCATCATCTGGACGACATCCTGGACGCCGGCCAGCAGCAGATCGCGCGCATTGAACGGCTTGCCGCTGGCATGGCGCTGAACGGTCTGCGGCAGCGGCGCATCGCCGGCAGCCTCCAGCAGGAATTCTTCCGGCAAGCCCGCGCTGCCGTCATCCGTCGGAGCATCGCCCACGCCGCCCGCCGAATCCGCACTGCCCCGTTCGTCTTCGGACTGCATGGGGAGTTCCGCATTACTGGCGAGCATGCGCGTCTGCTCGGCGACGCTCGCGAACAGCTGCATCAGCTTGGGATGATCGAGATTGAGAGCCTGGCCGAAGCGCGTCAGCACCGCCTTGCCGGCCGCTTCCTGCCCGGGATCGTTCATGGCCGGGATCAGGCGGGCCGATGCGGAACTGAAGGCGGCGACCTGCTGCAGCCATTCCTGCCGCGCCCTGGCCGGCTTCAGGACGCCGGCGGGCGGAGAGTTCAGCGCATGCACGATGGAATCGGGAATATTCCATTCGCGCAGTACCGATTCGCCCAGAAGATCGAAACTGCAGCCAAGTATCTGCAGCGAAGCTTGCGCCGGGGTGAACTTGCCGCTTTCCACCAGCTTGGCGATATCGCTGTAAAGCCGGTGATCATGAGCGGCGACCAGCAGGCGGCCGATGTTCTTGAACAGCGATGCGATGGCCGCTTCCTCGGGATCCTTGTACTGGCTGCGCTTGGCCATTTCCCTGCCGACGATGCTGGCGCACAATGCATGATTGAGCTCGATGCGGACATCCTTCGCATGCTTGGACGACATGCCGTCCACCAGCACCATGGCAAGCGCGCTGGTTTTCACGACATCGAAACCGAGCAGGAAGATTGCCTTGGACACCGTGGTCACGTTGGCGCCCGAAGCGGTGCGGTAAGACACCGTGTTGGCGATACGCAGGACTTTCTGGGTAAGCGCGGCGTCGGAAAGGATGAAATTGGCAAGGTTGCGCACCGCCTCGTCATCCGACGATGTCATCTGCACAACCTTCGACACGGAGCTGCCGAGCGCCGGCAGATCCGCGTCGTCGCTGATTTTCTTCAGCAGGCGGTCCCGTGCGATCAGCGCCGTGTCGTCGTGCTGACTGCCCTGCGCGGCAAGGTCGGAGCGTCCCTGTACCGTATTTTGGAAAACCACTTGAGGCTCCTGAGGTTGCGTACGCCGATGAACCTATGATGACCCATAGCCCTGGAAAAGTCGATGTCGAGTTGAACGCGGGCACAACAGTTCCATCCTCGTTATCGACGGTTTCTCCATAAAGTTGAGACCGTCCCGGGACTCACGCGGAATGCTGCAATCCCTGCTCCACCGCGTCCAGAAACAGCCTGACCTTCGAAGCAAGATAACGATTGGGGAGATAGATGCCGTACAGCCATTTCTGAGGCAGGGGCTGGTAGTCGGGAAGTATCCGGGCCAGTCGCTTTTGGGCAAGGTCGTCCGCGATCATGAAATCGGGCAGGAGCGCCACGCCCATCCTGCGCAGCGCGCACTGGCGCAGCCATTCGCTGTTGCCGCAGCGGACGCGCGGCGTGACATGCACTTCCCTTGTCCGTCCGTCCCGCATGAACAGCCACATGTCGCGCGGCGACATCGCGGTGTCGAAAAGACAATCCAGCTTCGAAAGGTCGTCGATCTCGCTCAGCTTGCGCCGCTTCAGGTACTCCGGGCTGCCGACCAGGCTCCAGCCGACACGGCACAGGCGTCGCGCGTAAACATTCATCGGAATCTCATCGACTACCCGCAGAGCGATATCGATCGACTCTTCCGCCAGATCGAAGAACCGGTTGGACAGGATCAGTTCGAGCTGGATGTCGGGGTAGCGTGCCATGAAGTCCTGGACGATATCGCCGAGGCGGGTATTGGCGAGATTGGGCGGCGCGGTGACGCGCAGCATCCCCTGGGGAGAATCATGCTGGCGCAGCACTTCCTGTTCGGCCGAGGCGATATCGGACAGGATCGCCTTGCAGCGCTGATGGAAAATGTGCCCCGCCTCCGTCAGGCTGATGCTGCGGGTGGTCCGGTGCAAAAGCTTCGCATGGAGCTCCTGCTCCAGTGCGCCGATCTGCTTGCTGACGTGGGAAGTCGACACGCCAAGGCGCGCTGCGGCAAGGGAAAAACTCATCGTATCGGCTACCGCAGAGAATACGGCCAGGCGCTGGAGATCAAACATTTTTTCCGCATGAAAATAATCTTTTTCCAAAGCCTACTTTAATCAACATCTGGAAACAATAGAATGCAAGGATCATTCACGTCTGGTTCAGTCCATGAAGCCTTCCGATATCTGCCTCGCCCTGCTCGTCGTCCTGATCTGGGGCATCAATTTCGTGGTGATCGAGCTTGGTCTGCAGGGCCTGCCACCGATCCTGTTCACGGCGCTACGCTTCCTCTTTGCCGCGCTGCCGCTGGTATTTTTCCTGAAGCGCCCATCGGTATCCTGGCGACTGCTCGCCGGCTACGCTGCCTTCCAGTTCGCAATCCAGTTCAGCCTGCTGTTCTGCGGGATGAAACTTGGCTTCCCGCCCGGCCTGACATCGCTGGTGATCCAGCTGCAGGCATTCTTCACGATCGGACTTGCTGTCGCGGTGCTCGGCGAGCGTCCCCTGAAAATGCAGGTGGCTGGAGCAGCGATCGCGTTTTCCGGCATGGCGCTGGTGGCGTCGCAGCTCGATGCCGGCGCCACCGTTCTTGGATTCATGCTGGTGATCGCGGCAGCGTTTTCCTGGGGGATCGGCAACATCTTCACCAAGCGCATGGGCAAAGTCGACACCCTGGCTCTGGTGGCATGGGGATCGCTGCTGGCCGCGCCGCCGCTGCTGGCGGTGTCGCTGCTGGCCGAGGGACCGGGCGCGGTGACGGCAGCCCTCTCGCATCTGACCTGGCTTTCCGCCGGAGCGGTATTGTTCCAGGCCTATCCGACGACGATCCTGGGCTTCGGCATCTGGTCGCTGCTGATGCGCAAATATCCGGCCGCCACCGTCGCGCCGTTCACGCTGCTGGTGCCGGTGGTCGCCATGTTCAGCGCGGCGCTCGTGCTCGGAGAGGCTCTGCAATGGTGGAAGATTCTTGCCGGTGCGCTCGTCATCTGCGGATTGGCGCTGAACCAGTTTGGCGCACGCTTTGCTGCCAGATTCGGTTTCGCCAAATAAAAAAGCGCACCGGCAAGTGCGCTTTCCATCGGGAGCAATTCGCTCGTCCAACCTCGGGTCGAACGAAATTACTCGTCCTTACTCGTCTTTCTTGAGCTTTTCGTAAGCCGCGGCGGAGTTCAGGATTTCCTTCTTTGCTTCTTCCGGCCCGTACCAGCCGTCGATCTTGACCCACTTGCCCTTTTCCAGATCCTTGTAGTGTTCGAAGAAATGCTGAATCTGCTGCAGGCGCAGGTCGTTGATGTCTTCCGGCTTCTGCCAGTGGGTATAGATGGGAAGCACCTTGTCGACCGGGACGGCGAGGACCTTGGCATCGCCGCCGCCCTCGTCTTCCATCTTCAGCACGCCGACCGGACGGCAGCGCACGACGACGCCGGGGATCAACGGGAAAGGCGTGATGACGAGCACGTCGACCGGGTCGCCGTCATCGGAAATGGTTTGCGGGATATAGCCGTAGTTGCACGGGTAATGCATCGCCGTGCCCATGAAGCGGTCGACGAAAATTGCGCCGGTATCCTTGTCCACCTCGTATTTGATCGGATCTGCATTCATGGGGATTTCGATGACGACATTGAAGTCGTCCGGCAGACTGCGGCCGGCAGGTACTTGCTTCAAGCTCATGTTGCACTCTCAAAAAGGGTAAAAAATCTGGAATCCGCGAATTATAGCGATTTCATCGCCCGCCAGCGCACGACCAGGGGAACTTCCTGTGCGGAATCAAAGGCCGCAAGCGTACCGGTTCCAGCTTACACCGGGCTGAATGCCGCGACGTCGCGGCCCGCGGCTGGAGCTTGCGTCAGAGCATCGTCGCCCGGGCGCCCGGGCGACGATGCTCTGACCCAAGCTCCAGCCGCGGGCCGCGCCGGCGCGGCCCGCGGCTGGAGCTTGCGTCAGAGCATCGTCGCCAGTGCGCACTGGCGGTAATGGGAGGCGGCATCGTCGGGCTGGTTCAGGGCTTCGTGCAATTGCGCCAGCTTGAGATGGGCCTGGCGCACGGACTCCATGTCGCCGGCCTGCGAGAGCGCCTGTTCCAGGTGGCGCTGCGCCTTGCCCCATAACTTCTGGCGCAGGCATAGCGTGCCGAGCGTCAGCGCCAGTTCGGGATCGGTGGGATGCGCCTTCGCCCACTGTTCGCAGTGCTCGATCTGCGCCAGCAAGGCAGCCGAGCCTTCGGCCGCGGCCGATTCGCCGTAGGCGCGCACCAGGCGCTCGTCCCAGTCCACGGCCAGTGCTTTCTCGACCACGCTGCGCGCCTCGTCATGCAGGCCCGTGGCATTGAATGCCTTGGCGGCGCGGACCGCGACATACGGCTGCACTCGGTCCTCCGCAGGGATCGTAGACCAGACCCGGCGAATCGATTCGGAATCGTGCGCCTGCGTCGACAGCAGGTCTTCATACGCCAGTTCGCGCAGCCGACGCGACAGCGCCGGATGCAGCGCATTGCGCTTGTCGAGCAGGCGCACGAGACGCAAAACCTCCGGCCAGTCTTTCGCGCGCTGGTTGGCTTTCAGGGCAAGCCGCAACGCGTGAATATGCCGCGTGCCGCTGGAATTGAGTTCGCGCACCGATTCCAGCGCGGAAGCTGGATCATGCTCGTCGGTCGACAGTTCGATCGCCGTCATCAGGCGAGCTGTTTTCAGCGACGGATCCTGCACCTTCGATAGCCATGCATCGCGCCGGTCGACCTGGCTCATGCGGTGCGCCGCACGCGCCGCGATCAATGCGGAAAGGCCCGCGTTCTCATTGGATTCGGAGGCGCGCATAGCAGCCTTTTCGGCATGGCCAAAGCGTCCTTCGAACAGGGACTTGAGCGCATCGCGCAGTGCGCGATTGCCTTCGCGTTCGCGTTTTTCGCGGCGGTACGCGGCAACCCGCTGAGGCATCTGCTGGGTACTGCGGATGGCATTCATGATCATGTAAAGCACCACGAACAATGCCAGCGCCAGCGCCAGGAACAGGTTCAGCGACATATCGATGCGGTACGGCGGATAGAAAAACACCACATTGCCGGGATTGAACCGGGCGCCGACAGCCAGTCCGATGGCGACGGCGAACAGGATGACGATGGTGATGAAGATGCGCATTGTTATGGTTTGGCCTTGTAGTTGCGCACTGCGTTCAGGCTTTCCGCCAGCGTTGGCATTTCGATTGAAACATTGGTCGCCTGTACCTGGCGCAGCAGGGCTTGCGTGGTCTGGGTTTGCCTGGCGCGGGTATCGAAGAACCTGCCGATGGCATCCTGCGCAGCGATCAGGTCGCTGCGGAAGGCCGCTTCATTGCGCGTCAGGAGGGCCAGACGCGCGTTGAGCAGGCGCAGCTTCAGGTTTTCTCGGGCGTAGTAGGACTGCGCCGGCGACAGCAGCAGTGCGTCGGGCGTTTCGACATGGCGCACCTGGATCAGCTGGCGGACCTCGGTCCACATTTCGCTGGTCCAGCTATGCCAGGCGTTTTCAAGGCCGGCGATCCAGTCAGAACCGCCGTCCTTGAGCTCTTGTCCTCCGGCGGCCTGCGGGGCACGACGCGAAGTCTTGGGCTGGGTCGCGCCGACCACGGGCTTTTCGTCCGACAGGAGGGGCATGGCGTCGATCTGGCCGATGATGCTGTCGAGGCGCAGCGCGATACCGGTCAGGTCGACCACCGGTAGGGCCTTGAGCTGCTCCAGATCCTTCGCGACGGCGCGCCGGATCACGATGAATTGCGGCTTGTCCGACAGCGACAGGCGGTTATCGGCATTCTGCAGGGCGATCACCGCGCCCTGCACGTTCCCGGCCAGCTGCAATTGCTGGCTGGCCGTCGACAATACCTGCTCGATCTCGGCCAGCGCCCAGTCGTCGCGGTTGCGGTTCAATTCCTGATACAGCTGTTCGAGCGCCAGCTGCTGGCTATGCGACTCGGTCTGCCGGCTTTCCAGGACATTGACCTTGGCCTGCAGTTCCTTGATCGTGTCCTGCGCGGATTTGGCGATCACGCGGGTCTCGGTGGCGAGACTGTCGCCGGTCTTCAGGCGCAGCGCCAGTTCCTCGCGCAGGCCGCCGATCTCGCGCTGGGTGGCCCACCATTCGGCGAGCAGCAGAAGCGCCAGGGCGCCGAGGCCGGCGAAGACGAGCTTGCGGACGTACTCTACCCTGGCGGCGGTATCGCCGCGCGTGGGCGCATGCTGCGGGATCATGTCTGGTCGCGCAGATGAATTCGTCGATGCGGATGCGCCGCTATCGGAGGATGGCAGTTCGTTCATGCTCGGAATTGTAACGCGGCTATCAGCTGATCGTCGCCGGAACCTGTCTCGACGACATGAAGAAAACCCATCGCGTTCGCGGTTTCGGCGATGCGAACATGGGGCACGTAGATGTTTTGCTGTTGCATTTTAACCACTCCTTCTTCCCCTATCACCTCGCGGACGAGCTGAAGCAAAATGCGCAAGGCTTCCGAGCTGGTGATCAGCCAGTCGGCCGGCTGCGCCGCCAGCGACTGCAGCTGCGCCTTCGCCGCGTCATCGAGACGGGGTGCGATGCGCCGGTACGCGGCGAGCTGTTCGACCTCCGCACCGTGGGCGCGCAGCGCATCGGCGAGCAGTTCGCGGCCGGTCTCGCCGCGCACGATCAGTACGCGCCTGCCACGCATGGACTCGGCATCGAGCGCTTCGAGCAGAGTCTGGGAATCCGTGCGGTGCGCATCCCTTGGACTGAAGATCGTGAAGTTGGCGGGCGTGATGCCGTGAGCGGCGAGCGCCGCCTTGCTGCCCTCCCCCACCACGGCAATGGCCACTTGCGCCGGCCATTCTTCGATATGGCGCATGGCCGCGTGGATGGCATTGGGGCTCACGAACGCCACCATCGCATAGTCTCCGAGCGCGCGCAGCGTCTTGCGCAACGTCGTCTCGTCGCCGAGCGGATGAATTTCCAGCAAGGGAAAGACCACTGCGCGGCGGCCGGCCCCGGCAATGCGCTGCGCAAGCGGCTCGGCCTGCGCCAGCGGCCGCGTGACGATGACAGGAGGAAGCCGCGAGTCGATCATGGCTTGTGGGTCCCGGGTTGGAGGGCAAAGCCATCCGGATGCGATGCAGCCGCGCGCATGGGCATATTCCTTCGAAAAGGGGTATTTCAGCCGGCGTCCATCGCCCTGCATGCGGCAAGAATCTCTTCCGCGCCCTTCGCTGCGAGCGCGTCGGCAACCTGGCGCCCGACATTTTCCGGTAGCGCGCTGTTGCCCCGCACCTCCGCATTGGCCATGCGCCTGCCGTCGGGGGTGCCGACCATCGCACGCAGATGCATTTCGCCTTGCGCATCGACCGTGGCGAAAGCGGCAAGCGGAATCTGGCAGCTGCCGCCGAAGACGCGCGACACCATGCGCTCCGCGCGGACCGCGTGGGCGGTCGCCTCGTGGTTGAGCGGGGCCAGCAGCTCCATCAAGTCATCGCGGCCGGCGAGCACTTCGATCGCCATCGCGCCCTGCCCCGGCGCCGGAAGGCTCTGCTCGGGTTCGATCAGGGTACGGATGCGCTGCGGCAGGCCCAAGCGCTTCAAGCCGGCCGCGGCAAGGATGATTGCGGCATATTCGCCCCGGTCGAGCTTGCCTAGGCGGGTATCGAGGTTGCCTCGCAATGGCCGGATCTCGAGCCTGGGGTAACGGGCAGCGATCAATGCCTGGCGGCGCAGGCTGCTGGTGCCGACCACGGCGCCGTCGGGCAATTCGTCGAGTGACGCAAAATCGTTCGAAACGAAGGCGTCGCGCGGATCCTCCCGTTCAAGGAAAGCGGCCAGCACGAAACCCTCCGGCAGCTCCATCGGCACGTCCTTGAGCGAGTGGACGGCCAGGTCGGCACGCCGCTCTTCCATCGCCACTTCAAGCTCCTTGACGAACAGGCCCTTGCCGCCGACCTTGGACAGGGTGCGATCCAGAATCTGGTCTCCCTTGGTGGTCATGCCCAGAATTTCGATGCTGCACTGCGGATATAATGCCGACAGTTTTGCTTTGACATATTCTGCCTGCCACATGGCGAGACGGCTTTCGCGGGAGGCGATTACTAACTTGGACGGAGGGGAAACTTTCACGACGGGCTCTTTCATTTCATGGGCGCCGGCTTCGCCAGCGCGCAGATTTTAACCCAATCCCAAGTCATGACGTGACAAACAAGGCTGATGGCTTTTTGGGGCTGGCAGGGCGCGAAGGGGTCCACGGCCGGTTTTTTGCCGAAGGCGCAACGGCGCCAGGCGGGAAAGGACGCGAAGTCAAGCAATGACCCAGACTCGAATTGGCAAAGCGCGTGAAGGCGGCTCGCCCGGCCGACAGGCTTTTTCGTTCTCTCAACTAAGCATTCATCATGGCAAGACAAGCGAATATTCCGGCGAGCCCGGCAAAGCAGGCGAATGACAAGGACGCACCGTTGAAGGAAGACATCCGCCTGCTCGGCCGTCTTCTCGGCAACGTGCTGCGCGAGCAGGAAGGCGACGAAGTCTTCCAGGTGGTCGAGACGGTGCGGCAGACCGCGGTGCGCTTCAGGCGCGAATCGGACCCGCAGTCCGGCACCGAACTGAACCGCATGCTGAAAAAGCTGACCCGCGACCAGACCGTTTCCGTGGTGCGCGCCTTCTCCTACTTCTCCCACCTGGCCAATATTGCCGAGGACCAGCACCATAACCGCCGGCGCCGGGCCCACCTGTTGGCCGGCTCGGCGCCGCAGCGCGGCAGCATTGCCTGGGCGCTGTCGCGGCTGGACGATGCCGGCATACCCGGCTCCGCCGTGCGCAAATTCTTCAAGGAAGCGCTGATTTCGCCGGTGCTGACCGCCCACCCCACCGAAGTGCAGCGCAAGAGCATTCTCGATGCGGAACGCGAAATCGCCCGCCTGCTGGCCGAGCGCGACCAGCCGCTGACCGCGCGCGAACTCGCGCGCAACACCCAGCTGTTGCACGCCCGCGTGGCGACGTTGTGGCAGACAAGAATGCTGCGCTATACCAAGCTGACCGTTGCCGATGAAATCGAAAACGCTCTGTCCTATTACCGGATCACCTTCCTGCGCGAGCTGCCCGCGCTGTACGACGATATCGAAGCGGAAATCGCGGCCCAGTTCCCGCAGCGCCATGCCGGCGACCGCGAACTGCCGGCCTTCTTGCAGATGGGCAGCTGGATCGGCGGCGACCGCGACGGCAACCCGAATGTGAACGCCGGCACGATGCAGCATGCACTGGTGCGCCAGTCGACCGCCATCTTCGATTTCTACCTGGATGAAGTCCATGCGCTGGGCGCGGAGCTGTCTGTATCGACCCTCCTGGTCGGGGTCAGCGACGAGTTGCAGGAATTGGCCGGCAAGTCGCCCGACCAGTCATCGCACCGGATGGACGAGCCCTATCGGCGCGCATTGATAGGCCTGTACGCCCGCCTGGCGGCGACCGCGCGCACGCTCGGCGCGGCGCATGTCCTGCGCCAAGAGGTCGGCGTTGCGGCGCCCTATTCGTCGCCGGCCGAGTTCACGGCTGACCTGCAGGTGATCGCCGATTCGCTACGCACACATCACGGCGGTGCGCTGATCAAGCCCAGGCTGGCGGCGCTCAGGCGCGCCTCCGAAATCTTCGGCTTTCATCTTGCCACGCTCGACCTGCGGCAAAGCTCCGACGTGCATGAACGCGTGCTTTCGGAATTGTTTGCCTGCGCGCAGGTAGCGCCGGATTATGCAGGCCTTTCGGAAGACGCCAAGGTGGAACTGCTGCTGGATGAACTCGGCAAGCCGCGCCTGCTGCACTCCCCGTATCTCGCCTACAGCGACGAAACCGTATCCGAACTCGGCGTTCTGCGCGCGGCGCGCGAAGTGCGCGAACGCTATGGCCGGCGAGCCATCCGCAACTACATCATCTCCCATACCGAAACGGTTTCCGACCTGCTGGAGGTGCTGCTGCTTCAGAAGGAAACCGGCCTTTTGCACGGAGCCTGGGAAAGCGCCACCGGCAACGGTGCGGCTCCCTGGATGGAATTGATGGTGATCCCGCTGTTCGAAACCATTCCCGACCTGCGCTGCGCCGCGGACATCATGGAGCGCTTCATGGCCATCCCCAGGGTGCGCGGGTTGATAGCGCAGCAGGGAGAACTGCAGGAAGTCATGCTGGGCTACTCGGATTCGAACAAGGACGGCGGTTTCCTGACTTCCAACTGGGAGCTGTACAAGGCGGAGACAAGGCTTATCGAACTGTTCGACAAGGCTGGCGTCAAGCTGCGGCTCTTCCATGGCCGCGGCGGCACCGTCGGACGAGGCGGCGGCCCCAGCTATGAAGCGATCCTGGCGCAACCCGCGGGCACGGTCAACGGCCAGATCCGCCTCACAGAACAGGGCGAGATCATCGCATCCAAGTTCTCCAATGCCGAGATCGGCCGCCGCAACCTGGAATTGCTGGTGGCGGCGACGCTGGAAGCCAGCCTGATGCCGAATGAATTCGCCGGCAGGCAGGCGCGCAAGCAGGCGGTGTTCGAGGAAGTGATGGAAGAATTGTCGGCCCGCGCCTATCGCGCATACCGCAACCTCGTCTACGACACTCCCGGTTTTACCGATTACTTTTTTGCCGCCACACCGATCGCCGAGATCGCCGAACTGAACATCGGCTCGCGCCCGGCGTCGCGCAAGGCCAGCCGCCGCATCGAAGACCTGCGGGCGATTCCCTGGGGCTTCTCCTGGGGACAATGCCGGCTGCTGCTGCCCGGCTGGTACGGCTTCGGCAGTGCCGTGGATGCCTGGCTCAACGACAGCGGAGACGGCAAGGAGCAGAAGCGGCGCATCAACCTGCTGCGCACCATGTTCAAGGAATGGCCCTTCTTCGCCACCCTGCTCTCGAACATGGACATGGTGCTGGCCAAGACCGACCTCGCGCTTGCCTCGCGCTATGCCGAACTGGTCAGCGACAAGCGGCTGCGCAACAGCATTTTCAAGCGCATCGTCGAGGAGCATGAGCGCACCGGCGCCTGCCTGGGCGCCATCACCGGCGTCAAGGAACGTCTTGCCGGCAACCCGCTGCTGGCGCGTTCCATCAAGAACCGCTTCGCCTATCTTGATCCGCTGAATCATTTGCAGGTGGAACTGATCAAACGGCACCGCGCGGCGGCAGCCGACGGCCGCAACACGGACGAGCGCGTGCGCCGCGGCATCCACCTGTCGATCAACGGGATCGCGGCCGGCCTGCGCAATACGGGCTGACCTGCCCGTTACCCATCCCGGGGCGGCTACGGCCGCCCCGGGAACGGCATGGGCGCAAGCGCTTGTTTTATAATCACGGATTCACCGGAACCCACATCATGACAGCACAACTTTCCAAAAAAGGCGAGGCCTGGTCCGCGCGCTTTTCCGAACCGGTCTCCGACCTGGTCAAACGCTACACCGCATCGGTATTCTTCGACAAACGCATGGCCGACGCCGATATCCAGGGTTCGCTCGCGCACGCGGAAATGCTGTCGCACCAGGGCATCATCAGCGCCGAGGATTACGCGGCGATCCAGCGCGGCATGGCGCAGATCCAGTCCGAAATTGCTTCCGGCCAGTTCGAATGGCTGCTCGATCTCGAAGACGTCCACCTGAACATCGAGAAGCGCCTGACCGAACTGGTCGGCGATGCCGGCAAGCGGCTGCACACCGGCCGCTCGCGCAACGATCAGGTGGCGACCGACATCCGCCTCTACCTGCGCTCCGCGATCGACGACATCGCCGCCCTCCTGCGCGACCTGCGCCTGGCGCTCGTGGACCTGGCCGAACAGCATGCCGACACCATCCTGCCAGGTTTCACCCACATGCAGGTGGCCCAGCCGATCACATTCGGCCACCATATGCTGGCCTACGTGGAAATGTTCAACCGCGATGCCGAGCGCATGGCTGACTGCCGCAAGCGCGTCAACCGGCTGCCGCTAGGCGCCGCGGCGCTGGCAGGCACCACCTTCCCGATCGACCGCGAACGCGTGGCGAAAACGCTGGGCTTCGACGACGTCTGCCGCAATTCGCTGGATGCGGTCTCGGACCGCGACTTCGCCATCGAATTCTGCGCGGCCGCCGCGCTTGTCATGACACACATCTCGCGCATGTCCGAAGAACTGGTGATCTGGATGAGTCCGCGTGTCGGCTTCATCGATATCGCCGACCGCTTTTGCACCGGATCTTCGATCATGCCGCAAAAGAAAAACCCGGACGTGCCCGAACTCGCCCGCGGCAAGACCGGACGCGTCAACGGCCACCTGATCGGCCTGCTAACGCTGATGAAGGGCCAGCCGCTGGCGTATAACAAGGACAACCAGGAAGACAAGGAACCGCTGTTCGATACCGTCGACACGCTCACCGACACGCTGCGCATCTTCGCCGACATGGCGCGCGGCATCACGGTCAAGCCGGAAGCGATGCGCGCCGCCGCGCTGCAGGGCTATGCGACGGCGACCGACCTCGCCGATTACCTGGTGAAGAAAGGCCTGCCTTTCCGCGATGCGCATGAAGCGGTGGCCCATGCGGTGCGCGCCTGCGAACAGCGCGGCTGCGACCTCACCGACCTGAGCCTCGAGGAACTGCGCGCATTCTCCAGCCTGATCGAAGCCGATGTGTTCGGCGTGCTGACGCTTGAAGGCTCGGTGGCCGCGCGCAACCATATCGGCGGCACGGCGCCCGCGCAAGTGCGCGCCGCGATCGCCTACATCCGCGAGCAGCTCGGCTGATCCGATCAAATGCTTCCGGCGGTGCCCTGCGCAATGCATGATCCGCGCCGCACCGCCGGCATCGGCAAGGCTGTACCTTGTTGCTGGCACGCTGCAATTGCCATCCTGTACATGGCATGGAATGATGCTTCAGCTGCAAATCGGTGTAAGCTTCCAATCACATTAAAGCCGTTCCGGCCGCTCCCTCCGAAACCTTCGTCACACCCCTCCACACCTTCCGCCGCGACTTAAGTAGTACCACGTAGGCACTTCTACTTGAAACGTCAAAAACCCAGGCTGCTTCCGTAAAAGAGCATAAAAATCAACGCTCTTGCGGTCCATAAGTGTTCGTTTGCAAGTTGAAATGACATATACTGCCCGAGCCCAAAAACAGCCTTACGATTAGCTACAAATCACACATTCTCACGCCACGGATCGCACCAATAAAAACCATGCGGCCGGCAGCCATGATTTTTCATTCACGGAGACAAAACCATGTCTTTTTTACTCTCGTTATCGAGATTCATTGATACCCTCAATGAAAAAATAGGGAGCCTCATCAGTTGGGCCCTACTCGTATCGGTACTGATTTGCACCGGCAATGCAATAGTCCGTTATGCGATCAATTACAGCTCGAATGCCTGGCTGGAAATCCAGTGGTATCTGTTCGCAGCCATCTTCCTGCTTGCAAGCTCGTACACGCTGCGCCGCAACGAGCACGTCCGCATCGACGTGGTGGTCGGCCGCTTCTCCAAGCGCACGCAGGTCTGGATCGACATCTTCGGCTTCCTGCTGTTCCTGCTGCCGATGACGCTCATCATTCTCTACTACGCGATTCCCTACACATGGATCTCGATCCAGAACCAGGAAGTCTCCAGCAATGCCGGCGGCCTGATCATCTGGCCCGCGAAACTGCTGATCCCGATCGGCTTCCTGCAGCTGACGCTTCAAGGCATCTCCGAACTCATCAAGCGCATCGGCTTCCTGCGCGGCGTGGTCCCCGCCAGCGCGTTCGAGAAGCAGGTAGCCACGCCGGAAGAAGAAATCCAGGCGATCAAAGCCGCAAACAACCTTAACTGATCGTCGGAGACATTCAAATGGAGCAGTTTCTTATAGCAAACATGGCGCCGATCATGTTCGGTGCCCTGGTGGTATTCCTGCTATCGGGTTTCCCGGTAGCTTTCGCACTCGCCGCCAACGGCCTCTTCTTCGGCTTGCTCGGCATCGAACTCGGCCTGCTCAAGCCCGAGCTGATGCAGGCGCTGCCGAACCGCATCTTCGGCATCATGGCCAACGATACGCTGCTGGCGATCCCGTTCTTCACCTTCATGGGCCTCATCCTCGAACGCTCAGGCATGGCGGAGGACTTGCTCGATACCATCGGCCAGCTGTTCGGCCCGATCCGCGGCGGCGTCGCCTATGCGGTCATCTTCGTCGGCGCGCTGCTCGCAGCGACCACCGGCGTGGTCGCCGCATCCGTGATTTCCATGGGCCTGATTTCGCTGCCGGTGATGCTGCGCTATGGCTATGACAAGCGCATTGCCACCGGCGTCATCGCCGCATCCGGCACGCTGGCGCAGATCATCCCGCCGTCGCTGGTCTTGATCGTGATGGCCGACCAGCTCGGCCGTTCGGTCGGCGACATGTACAAGGCTGCATTCGTTCCGGGCCTGCTGCTGACGGCGATGTATGCGGGTTATGTTGCCGCGGTATCCATCTTCAAGCCGCATGCGGTGCCCGCCTTGCCGCCCGAGGCGCGCAACCTGCGCGAGCCGAACGGGGACAGCGGCGTGGTTTCCCTGCTGGCTCTGCTTGTCGTCGCCATCGGCGTATCCTTCGGCTTCGCCGCATGGTACGGCGGGAATCATCCGAATGCGGCAAGTGACGAAGTGGGCATTTATTCCGCGGCCGTGGGCATCGCAGTCGCCTTCGTCCTCGCACTGGCCAACCGTTACATGAAGCTTGGCCTGCTCTCGCGCATGGCCGAAAAGGTCGTGTTCGTGCTGATCCCGCCCCTGGCGCTGATCTTCCTGGTACTGGGCACGATCTTCGTCGGCATCGCCACCCCAACCGAAGGCGGCGGCATGGGCGCATTCGGCGCACTTGTACTGGCAATGATGAACCGCCGCCTGTCCTTGTCGCTGATGAAGCAGGCGATGGACTCCACCACGCGGCTGTCCTGTTTCGTAGTGTTCATCCTGATCGGTTCCAGCGTGTTCGGCCTGACCTTCCGCGCTGTCAACGGCGACCTCTGGGTCGAGCATCTGCTGACTTCGCTGCCGGGCGGAACGATGGGCTTCCTGATTGTCGTGAACATCATGTTCTTCCTGCTGGCCTTCTTCCTCGACTTCTTCGAGCTGGCCTTCATCCTGGTGCCGCTGGTAGGCCCGGTGGCAGAGAAGCTGGGCATCGACCTGATCTGGTTCGGCGTGCTGCTGGGCGTGAACATGCAAACCTCGTTCATGCATCCGCCGTTCGGTTTCGCCCTCTTCTATTTGCGCTCAGTGGCGCCGAAAGAGGTGAAGACCACCGACATTTATTGGGGCGCCGTGCCGTTCGTGGTCATCCAGATCATCATGGTGGCCCTGATCATTGCCTTCCCGGATGTCGTGTCGATCTCCGAAAAGACCGACATGAAGGAACAGATCGAACTGAAGATCGACATCCCGATGCCGGAAAGCGGTGCGGAGAGCGGCGAGCCCAACCTGAACTTCTCGACCGAGGAAAACAATGAGGGCAGCAGCAGCGAAGAACCGCAGCTGAACTTCTCGACGGATACCGAGAATAAGTAATCCGGTCCGCACCCCGCTTCACAGCCCCGCACGGTTCGCCCTGCGGGGTTTTTTATTAGAGCGCTTTCGGTTTGATCGGCCTAGGCAAGGCCGAGGTGGTTTGCCGGCGAAACAAGGCGTGGTGACGCGACATGGCGGGCTCGGCGCCCCCGGGCCATGGCAAGGAGGACTCGGCGTCCCCACACAACGCAGTGTCGCTGGCAAAGCAGCCGGGATCGTCAGGCAGGTCAAACCGAAAGCGCTCTANGTGACGCGACATGGCGGGCTCGGCGCCCCCGGGCCATGGCAAGGAGGACTCGGCGTCCCCACACAACGCAGTGTCGCCGGCAAAGCAGCCGGGATCATCAGGCAGGTCAAACCGAAAGCGCTCTAGCCATGACAGCTTGCAGCCAATTCGCCTATGAAGTCCCTGCCGCGATACAGCGGTAGGCTCCGCTCATGGACCGCCATGAGACGGACAAAATAAAAGCCGCTTTCATGCATGAACATGAAAGCGGCTGAAGCCCGCTAAAGACACTTGAAACCCGGCTTGCGGCAAACGGCCGCAAGTCCGGCAATAAGCTTACTTGCGGCTGACCATGAAGTTCTGCAGCGGCACTTCGGCCACCGAGAACCACTGGTTCTGATCGCGCTGGAAGCGCTTGTAGGGTTCCCAGATCTTGTTGAACTTGGCGTTCTTGGATGCTTCCTCTTCCATCGTGGTCATTGCGGCCTTGTAGGAGGCTTCCATGATTTCCTTGGAGAAGAAGCGCAGCTTGGCGCCGTTCTTGATCAGGCGGGCCAGGGCAGCGGGGTTCTTGGCATCGTACTCGGCCTGCATCGTGACATGCGCCTCGTAGGAAGCGGCTTCGATCGCGTACTGGTATTCCTTCGGCAGCTTTTCCCATTCCTTGATGCCGATATAGAAGGACAGCTGCGCGCCGGCTTCCCACCAGCCCGGAGCATAGTAGAACGGAGCGACCTTGTAGAAACCCAGTTTCTCGTCATCGTAGGGCGTGGTCCATTCGACCGCGTCCAGCGTGCCCTTTTCAAGCGCCGGATAGATGTCGGCACCGGCCAGCTGCTGCGGCACCAGGCCCAGCGGCGCCATGACCTTGCCTGCAAACGCGCTGATGCGCATCTTCAAGCCCTTGATGTCGTTCAGGGTCTTGATCTCCTTGCGGAACCAGCCGCCCATCTGGGCACCGGTGTTGCCGCCGAGGAAGTTGATGACGCCGTAGTCCTTGTAGAACTCGCGCAGCAGGTCGCGGCCGCCGCCCTGGTCGAACCATGCGGTCTGCTGGCGGGAATTCATGCCGAACGGGACAGCGCAGTCGAAGGCGAATGTCGGATCCTTGCCGAAGTAGTAGTAAGGCGCGGTGTGACCCATTTCCACGGTGCCGTTCTGCACCGCATCGACGACCTGCAGCGCCGGAACGATTTCGCCGCCGGCGAACACGCGAATGTTCATCTTGCCGCCGGTGAGCTGCGCGACGCGCTTGCTGAAGACTTCAGCCGTGCCGAACAGGGTATCGAGCGACTTGGGGAAGCTGGAAGCCAGACGCCAGTTGATGGTCGGCTGCGACTGGGCGAGTGCCGGTGCTGCCATGGCGCCGACGGAGGCGCCTACCGCTGCTTTTTTTAGAAAGGAACGACGTTCCATGTTGTCTCCTATTGGATGATGCTTCAAAACATGACGTAGACGGACAAATGCATGGCGCCGCTACGGAATTTCTCGCTGGTACTGTTCGTACCAAGCCACTCCGAAGCATGCCATAAAAAGCTTGTTTAGGCTGCGGCCAGACTTACTGAAATACAAGATTTTCAAATAAAAAAGCCCGCAGCATGAATGCCACGGGCTAGCCAAGGGCATTGCCCGTGGCGGTTCTTACTGTCTGCCAGATCCTGCGTGATTATTTGCGCGTGATCATGAAGTTCTGCAGCGGCACTTCAGCCACCGAGAACCACTGGTTCTGGTCCTGGCGGAAGCGTTTCCAAGGCTCATAGATCTTCTTGAACTTGGCGTTCTTGGCGGCTTCTTCTTCCATGACTTCATTGGTCGCCTTGTAGCAGGCTTCCATGATCTCCTTGGAGAACTGGCGCAGCTTCACACCGTTCTTCAGGAGGCGGGCCAGCGCGGCCGGATTGCGAGCGTCGTACTCGGCCTGCATGGTGACATGCGCTTCGTAGGAAGCAGCTTCGACAGCCGCCTGGTATTCCTTCGGCAGCTTTTCCCATTCCTTGATGCCGACATAGAACGAAACCTGCAGGCCGGCTTCCCACCAGCCCGGCGTGTAGTAGAACGGCGCAACCTTGTTGAAGCCCAGCTTTTCATCGTCGTACGGGCCGATCCACTCGGCTGCGTCGATGGTGCCTTTTTCAAGCGCGGGATAGATGTCGCCGCCGGCGATCTGCTGCGGCACGAGACCGAGTCGCTGCATGACGCGGCCGGCGAAACCGCCGATGCGCATCTTCAGGCCGTTCAGATCCTGCACGGTCTTGACTTCCTTGCGGAACCAGCCGCCCATCTGCGCGCCGGTGTTGCCGCCCATGAAGTTGATGATGCCGTAATCCTTGAAGAATTCACGGGTCAGGTCGCGGCCGCCGCCCTGGTCCCACCATGCCGTCTGCTGGCGGGAGTTAAGGCCGAAGGGCACCACGCCGTCGAACGCGAATGTCGGATCCTTGCCGAAGTAGTAGTAGGAAGCGCTATGGCCGATTTCCACGGTGCCGGCCTGGACCGCGTCCATGACCTGCAGCGCCGGAACGATCTCGCCGCCGGCGAAAACGCGGATGTTGAATTTGCCGCCGGTCAGCTGCGCTACGCGCTTCGAAAAGGTTTCGGCAGCGCCGTAGATCGTATCGAGCGATTTAGGGAAGCTGGATGCCAGACGCCAGTTGATGGTGGGCTGGGATTGTGCCAGCGCTGGCGCGGCTACCGCACCGACGGATGCGCCGACAGCGGCTTTTTTTATAAACGAACGACGTTCCATTTAGTCTCCTGTTTGGATGGAATACTCGGGTACTGCCACATTGCGTTCCTTGCCTGGCGGATAGCCGGGCTGCGAGCCTGGCGATTCTAGGCCATTAATTACGCTGGCTGCAATACTAAACCCACATGGAAGTATCTGCGCTTAAGTAGTAATACTGAGAAACACTGGGGGCAGAGGAAGAACTGCCGGGAAGCCGCGCTATTGCTGGAGGGGCCGCAGCTTACACTGCGTCAGGCCAGGACGTGAATATTTTGGAAGGGAAGCCCGCGTATTTTTCATGTCCGCATCTTTTACCTTTACGGCGGACATGGCAGATCCAATGCTTCCGAGCTCCGCTGCGCGCTCTTTGCACCTGCTGAACATGCGGAACATCCACAATTGCAAGGACCATGTAACAAAAAGGAATTCCAGCACGTTTGCGATGTGCGATTCAGCACTTCGCCATGCCATACCAGACAGCGTCTGGTGAAATCGAAAAAATGAAAAGGTGAAAAAAGCCATTGGCAACGGTTGCTGCCAATGGCTTTTTCTTGTGCGCCCGAAGCCGCTCGATGCGGATTAGCTGCCTGCGATGGTCATGTTGGCGATCAGGATGGAACCGGTTTCCCTGGTGCCGCGCACCAGCGTATCCGCACCCACCGCCACGATCTGCTGGAACATTTCCTTCAGATTGCCCGCGATCGTGATTTCCTCGACCGGATACTGGATCACGCCGTTCTCCACCCAGTAGCCCGACGCTCCCCGGGAATAATCACCGGTAACGTAATTGACTCCCTGCCCCATCAGTTCCGTCACCAGCAGCCCCGTATCCAGCTTGCGCAGCATGGCATTGAAATCGTCGCCCGGCGCCGTCAGGGAGGATGTGAAATACAGATTGTGCGAACCGCCGGAATTGCCGGTCGTTTTCATCCCCAGCTTACGGGCGGAATACGTGGACAGGAAATACCCCTGCACGACTCCGTCAGCGACGACCTCGCGCCGTACGGTCTTGACGCCTTCCTCGTCGAACGGAGATGATCCGACCGCGCCGAGCACATGAGGATCTTCCAGCATCTGGATATGCGGCGCGAATACGCGCTGCCCTATCGAGTCCAGCAGGAAGCTGGACTTCCGGTACAGTGCTCCGCCGGACACCGCTTGCACGAATGCGCCGACCAGGCCAGCCGCCAGCGGCGCCTCGAACAGCACCGGGCATTTGCGGGTATCGAGCTTGCGTGCGTTCAGGCGGGCAAGCGCGCGTTCGGCCGCATAGCGCCCGATATCCTCGGGCCGGGCCAGCTTGGCCGGGTCGCGCGACGAGGAATACCAGTCGTCGCGCTGCATGTTGGCGCCTTTACCGGCAATCGGGGCAACCGAAAACGTATGGCGGGAATAAGGATAGCCGCCCATGAAACCGCGCGTATTGGCCGAGATGAAATGCGACTGCTGCGCGTACACGCTTGCGCCCTCGCTGTTGGTGATGCGCTTGTCGACCGCAAATGCCGCCGCTTCGCAACGCTTGGCCAGTTCCACGGCTTCCTCGGTGCCGATGTTCCACGGGTAGAACAGCTGCAGGTCGCGCGGCTGCATCTCCAGTGTGTCTTCTTCCGGCAGTCCGGCGCAGTCGTCTTCGGCGGTGAAGCGTGCAATGTTGTATGCCGCATCGACCGTATCCCTGAGCGATTGCGGCGAAAAGTCGGAGGTGCTGGCGTTGCCGCGGCGTACATGCCCTGCATCGCCGAGATAGACCGTCACGCCGATGCCCTTGTCCTTGTTCTGCTCAATGGTCTCGATATTGCCCTTGCGCACGGAAACCGACAGGCCGCTGCCTTCGCTGATCTCCACCACCGCGTCCGAAGCACCTTTTTCCCTTGCGAAACGCAGTACGTCTTCGGCAAGCTGCTTCAGCTGATCATGGCTGTGAGTAAAGTCGGAAGTGCTGGAGGTGCTCATAGGCTGGTTTTTTTGGAGTTCGTTTTAAAACAGTTATCATAGCAGTCGTTTATAGAATGGCTCCAATTCATCATGGTCAATCCCAATCGCGGTGCGGTCGGCTTCAAGTCGAGCGAATTCGAACAGCAGTACGATCGCCCATCCAAATCCCAGCTCAAGCGCGAGTCGACCGCCCTTCAGCAACTTGGCGAAGAGCTGGTTTCCCAGCCCAAGGAACGCGTGATGCGGGTTCCGATGCCTGAAGACGTGCGCGAAGTGATCCTTGAATGCCAGAAGATCAAGGATCACGAAGGGCGCCGCCGCCAGATGCAATTCGTCGGCAAGAAAATGCGCACGCTCGAGGAAGATGAGATCGCGGCGATACAGAAGGTCATCGATAGCTGGAAAGGCGCCTCCAAGGCGGAAACCGCCGCCATGCATGCGCTGGAAAAACGGCGCGACAAGCTGCTGGCCGACGACAAGGCCCTGACGGAGCTGAAGGAACAGTATCCGCAGATCGATGTGCAGCAGTTGCGCACCTTGATCCGCAATGCCCGCAAGGAGCAGGCGGAAAGCAAGCCGCCCAAGGCCTATCGCGAAATTTTCCAGATCCTCAAGCAACTGCAGAGCCCCTCCAAGGCGGCCGCCGCTTCCGCTGACGAGAGCGATGATGACGACACCGAAGAAGAGTAATCCCGACGAGCTTCTGATCGGACTGGTATCGGTGTCCGACCGGGCCTCCAGCGGCGTCTATGAAGACCAGGGAATTCCGGCATTGCGCGACTGGTTCTCTTCCGCTCTGACGAGTCCCTGGCGGATGGAGACCCGGCTGATTCCTGATGAGCGCGCACAGATCGAGCAGGCGCTCGTGGAGCTGGTCGACAAGGCTGGCTGCGACCTCGTATTGACGACCGGCGGCACCGGCCCGGCGCGGCGCGACGTTACTCCGGAAGCGACGCTGGCGGTGGCAACCAAGGAAATGCCGGGGTTCGGCGAACAGATGCGCCAGATCAGCCTGCGCTTCGTGCCGACGGCCATCCTTTCCAGGCAGGTGGCCGTGATTCGAGAAACGGCGGACCATGCGGCGCTCATCATGAACCTACCAGGACAGCCGAAGTCCATCAGGGAGACACTGGAAGGCCTCAAGGACGCTGACGGCAAGCAAATCGTGCCGGGCATCTTTGCCGCGGTTCCTTATTGCATCGACCTCATCGGCGGCCCGTACATCGAGACCGACGAGGGCGTCTGCAAGGCATTCCGCCCGAAATCCGCAATCCGGCAGAAATGAATGCAGCCGCCGTCGAGAACGGCAGCCGCAACCGTAAAATCATCAAGGCAAGCGCATGAGTGATCCCCGACTCGAAACCATAGAAATTGAAACAGCGCCAAACCCTTCCGTTTCCGTGATCTGGCTGCATGGCCTGGGTGCGGACGGCAACGACTTCGTGCCCATCGTCCGCGAACTCGACCTGGACGGCTGCCCGGCGATCCGGTTCGTCTTTCCGCATGCGCCGACCATGCCGGTCACGATCAACAACGGTTATGTGATGCGCGCCTGGTATGACATCCTCGGGCTCGATCTCGGTCAGCGAGAAGACATGGCCGGCCTGCGCAAGTCCCAGGCGCTGGTCGAGGCACTGATTGCAAATGAAAAGGCGCGCGGCATTCCTGCCCACCGCATTATCCTTGCCGGATTTTCGCAGGGCTGCGCAATGACCCTGCAAACCGGGCTGCGTCATCCGGAGAAGCTTGCCGGCCTGCTATGCCTGTCGGGATACCTGCCCCTGCATCAATCGGTACCCGACGAGCGCCACAGCACCAACCATGACACGCCCATTTTCCTGGTCCACGGCCGCAGCGATCCGGTGATTCCGATCGCCCTCGCGCAAAAGTCGCGCGATATTCTTATATCGCTAGGCTATAACGTGGAATGGCACGACTACATGATGCCGCACTCGGTATGCCAGGAAGAGATAGACGATATCAGCGCATGGTTCAAGCGCATACTCGGCTGATGCCTTGCATGTAAAAACGGCGGACCCGCATGGCATGCGGGTCCGCCGTCATTGCGTGCCGCCGATCAAGGAACCGCGGCGCCGGTTCGCGTGTTTATTTGAACACGACCGTCTTGTGTCCGTTCAGCAGGATGCGGTGCTCGACGAAACATTTCACCGCGCGCGCCAGCACGACGCACTCGACATCCCTTCCAATTGCGGTCAGCGTGTCCGGCTCCATTGAGTGGTCGACGCGCTCGACATCCTGCTCGATGATCGGGCCTTCATCGAGGTCGCTGGTGACAAAATGCGCGGTTGCGCCGATCAGCTTCACGCCTCGCTCGTGCGCCTGGTAATAGGGCTTTGCGCCCTTGAAGCTGGGCAGGAACGAGTGATGGATATTGATCGCCCTGCCCCGCAATGCTTCGCACATTTGCGGCGACAGGATCTGCATGTACCGCGCCAGGACGACCAGGTCGATGTCGTTGGCGCGGACGATGTCCAGAATTTTTTCTTCCTGCGCCCGCTTGGCGTCGGGAGATGCGCCGGCTGCCAGCGGCAGGTGGTGAAATGGAATGTTGTAGCTGGCGGAAAGCTGGTAGAAGTCGGTGTGATTGGAGACGATCGCCGGGATTTCCACCGGCAGCAGGCCGCTCTTGTAGCGGAACAGCAGATCGTTCAGGCAATGTCCGATCTTCGATACCATCAGCATCATGCGCGGCTTCTTGCGGGCGTCATGAAGCTGGGCATTCATGTTCAGTTCTTCCGCCACGACGGCAAAGTCGGCGCGCAGCTTGGCATCGCCGACCGACGCATCCTCAGCGGCGAAATGAACGCGCATGAAGAACAACCGCGACTGCGCATCGCCGAACTGTGCGGAGTCGATGATGTTGCAGCCATGCTCGGCCAGAAAGCCGGATACGCGGTGCACGATGCCGCGATGGTCCGGGCAGGACAAGGTAAGAATGTATTCCGGATGCGTCATGATGGAGTTTTGATAATGCGGACAAACGAAGTCCGCTATTGTCGCACGGCTTTGCGAAATGCAATGCGGCACCGTGCCGGGTGGCGCAGAGAATGTGCTGCGTACCGGAATAGACGAGAGGCAAAAAGTCACGGCAATTCCGGCGGTGACGCAAAAACAAAAACCCGGAACGCGCTGCGTATCCGGGTCATGTCTGATTGAAGCCTGTCGGCTTCGTCACTGCAACCGGATACCTGTGGCATGCCGGTCGTTGCTGCGTTCAATCTGGTTGGGCAAACTGATTCGCCAGCGCGGGTACTCCTAGCAGTGGCGGCTTGCCCTTCATCTGCCGGCCTGCCGGCCTACAGTCGAAAGCGCTCTTGCGATGCTTCTCTTAGCCTACCTTGGCAACGCTCAGGTTCTTGGCTGCAGCGGCAGCGCCAACCTGGATGTCGCCCGACAGCTGGCCGCCTTCTTCGATGACAACCTTGCCGTAACGGACCTTGCCGGTCACCTTGCCTGTCGCGTAGATCACCAGCTTCTGGCGCACGGTCAGGTCGCCGTCGAATTCGCCGTGGATTTCAGCGATATCGATCTCGGCCGAACCTTTGAACGCGCCGCGCTCGGCGATCTGGATCACGCGGGAATCGATGGTGGCTTCAACGCGGCCTTCGACGACGAGCGTGTCGCAATCGGTGATTTCAACGCCCTTGAGCTTGATATTCGGGCCGACGATCAGTTTGCTACCGCCTTCATTGGTGCTGCTGGAAACGTTGTCGACTTCGGACGTGGTGGAAGCCGAGGTGCCGCTGACGGTGGAAACGGTCTTGCTGAGGCCCGATGTGCCGGTCGGGACGATGCCACTGGCCGTGTTCAGGGGAGAGTTTCCAGTGTTGGCATCGCGTTTGCCAAAGAGCGTTTCGGAACGAAGCATGTGAACTCCTAAAAAATCTGTATGGTTAGAACGTGAGGGTTGCGATCTCGGGGAACGCCATGGCATTCCCATCGCGTCGTGAATGAGGCAACACTAATCTTGCGTAGGCGCTAAGGAAAAAGAGCCCTTGACTCCACCTCCCCACCTCTTGAACCGCAGCAATGTTGCGGCTCCTCACTTGGTCCTCATGCTAACGGGAAAGTTCAAAACCAATTTCGTCTGTTACACTTTATAAAAAAGAACGACCGTTCATTTCGAGTTATAGTACTGCCACCCTGTCAATCAAAGGAGACATCATGACCACGACTGCCCTCGTCAACCAGCAGATCCGCCTTGCCGCCCGTCCTGTGGGCATGCCGAAACCGACCGACTGGAAATCCGTTTCGGAACCCGTGCGCGAGCTTGCAGACGGCGAGATCCTCGTTAAAAACATCTACCTATCGCTCGACCCTGCGATGCGAGGCTGGATGAACGAAGGCAAATCGTATATCCGACCGGTGGCCATCGATGAAGTGATGCGCGCGGGCGGCATTGGCAAGGTCATTGCATCCAAGTCCCCGAAATTCTCGGTGGGCGATTACGTCTCCGGCACGGTCGGCGTGCAGCAGTACTGGATCGGCGCGGCGGACGACAAGGCTGGCGCCTTTCACAAGGTCGATCCGGCCATGGCGCCGCTGCCCAAGTATCTGAATGCACTCGGCATGCCGGGCATGACCGCCTACTTCGGCCTGCTCGACGTCGGGCAGCCGAAGTCCGGTCAGACCGTCGTTGTGTCAGGTGCAGCCGGCGCGGTCGGCCAGACAGTGGGACAGGTCGCTAAGCACAAGGGCTGCCGTGTCGTCGGCATCGCGGGCGGCAAGGACAAATGCGACTTCGTCGTCAACGAACTGGGCTTCGACGCCTGCATCGACTACAAGAACGACTCGGTTCGCGAAGGCCTGAAAGCCCATTGCCCATCCGGCGTCGACGTCTATTTCGACAATGTCGGCGGCGAAATCCTCGACCATGTGCTGGCCAAGCTTGCAATGCGGGCCCGCATCGTCATCTGCGGAGCGATTTCCCAATACAACAACACGACGCCGGTCAAGGGCCCCGCCAACTATATGTCGCTGCTGGTGAATCGCGCTCGCATGGAAGGCATGGTGGTCTTCGACTATGCGGACCGCTATCATCTCGCGGTTGCGGAGATGGGCAAATGGATGAAGGAAGGCACGTTCAAGACGCGCGAGGACATCGTGACAGGACTCGACAAATTTCCTGAGGCCCTGCTGATGCTGTTCGAAGGCAAAAACTTCGGGAAACTCATTCTGCAGGTCGCCGACGAGGAATAATCGGCCCATTCAATCAGTCCGTTCCTTCGTTTCCTGTTTCGAAGAAGCCCTTTCGTCAACTGGAAGGGCTTTTTTCATGGGGTCAGCGCATTGGACGGCACTGGCGCAGTTCGCATCTGGCCAGGAAAGCCTTGCCGTTCTCGCACTGCATGCGATAGACCTCGACCGGGCCTTTTTCAGTCATCAGGCCCGCGCCTCCGCTGCCGACACAGCCGTGCTCTCTCGCGAGCCGCTCTACCGTTGCGGAAGAAATACCCGACTTGAATTCAACCTTTTCCACCACGACCGTGCCGGCATCATCCTGCACCTGTACCCGGTTTCCATTGGCGGCCTGGCCCGCATGCCGGCTGCTGGACTTTGCCGATGGCTCTGATGCCGTCTGAGACGCGTCCTTCACGGAAGAAGAGGAAAAGGAAGAGCAACCGGTCAAGCCGGTCAGTGCGACTGCGGCAACCAGAGACAGGATCGGCAAGGAATGCTTCATGGATGCATCTCGTTGATTGGAAACGACTGTTTATACCTCGAAGTCCGACATGGGTAAAGCGCTGCCCGGGCAAAAAAAAACGCCGCACTAGATCGTGCGGCGTTTTGTGCTCCGGACGCAAAGTCAAGCCGGCTGCGGTCGCATCAGCTTAGTTGCGGACCACGCGCTTGTACTCGTTGGTGCGGGTGTCGATCTCGATCACGTCACCCTGGCTGACGAACAGCGGCACCTGGATGGTGAAGCGCTTGGCTTCGATCGCGTTTTCGATCTGTGCATCCTTCAGCACGTTGCCCGATGTGTTGCCCTTGACCGCCGGCTCCGAATACACGATTTCGCGTGCGATGGTGATCGGCAGTTCAACCGAGATCGCCTTGCCGTCATAGAACACGGCTTCGCATTCCATGCCGTCTTTCAGGTAGTTCAGTGCGTCGCCCAGGTTTTCCTCTTCGATCTCGTACTGGTTGTACTCTTCATCCATGAAGACATACAGGGGATCGGCGAAATACGAATAGGTGACCGGCTTCTTGTCGAGGACGACGACGTCGAACTTGTCGTCGCCGCGGAAGACGTTTTCCAGCGGTGCATTGGTCAGAAGATTCTTCATCTTCCACTTGTAGGTGAAGCCTGTGCGGCTCGAACCATTGACGTCGGAACGCAGTACGATGAAAGGCTTGCCGTCCACCATGATGATATTGCCAACACGAACTTCTTTTGCAGGTTTCATAGAGAATATACGTAAAAAATAAATTGCATAAAAACCATCTGCGGCCTCATGGGGCCAACGGCACCTTCCTTCAGCTTCAGCAAGCGTGTCAGACGCACATTAAAAAACAAACGTTCCGACAGGCCCTAAATCAACCGCGCATTATACCTTCTTTTGTTCTGCGACCGACTTAATGGAGCGCACGAACTTCATCAGGTTTGATGCGAGATCTCCATGCGCAAGCATGGCCTGCCGCCAGTCACCGGCGTTGCGAACAATCGCCGGCATGTCATCCTTGAATCTTTGCCACAATCGGGACCAGTCTTCCGTGCCGCCGCCGTCCGCAATCCACGCGTCGTTCCAGCGCAATGCGAATTCGGACAGACTGTCGGCGCCGATACCAGGCTCATACCGCTGCAGGAAGGCGCGCAGCTTCTTGTGATGCAAATTTTTGTCCTGGGGATAGATGTGCCATACAAACGGCCTGCCCGCCCATTGCGCGCGCACGAAGGAATCTTCTCCGCGTACGAAGTTGAGATCGCAGGCCCACAACAGCTTGTCGTAATCGGACTGGGGAAGGAAAGGCAGGATGCGTATGGTGAGCGCATCGCGCGTGGATGCAGTTCCGGGCTTGGCCGGGCCGCCAAGGAAGTTCTCGACGGCTTCGATCGCAACACCTTCGGGCACCAGGCAGGTAATGGGTGCATCACCGCTTCGCCAAGCATCGAACAGTTGCGGCACCGGCGCATGCGGATAGCAGAACAGGGTTGCCTTCAACGCACCGATCTCCTCCGATGCAAGTCCAAGCCTTGCGAGAAAATCGGACGTGATGGCCGGATTGGTCTGGAAACGCTGGCGCTGCTCCTCCAATGCGGATTCATGCAGCAGTCCGCCAGTCTTGCCCGTAAAGCCCGGGAAGAAGAAGTATTTTGTCAACGGCAGGCGCGGATGCGGCGACGGCAGCGTATGGCAGCCCTCCACCCATTCTTCGGCGCTCAAGCCTTCCAGGTTGATCCAGACCGGACGCGGATCGCATTCGGCCATTGCGGCGATGTAACCGGGAGGGATGTCGCATGCGAAAAATTCGATGACGATATCTGCGATCTCGTCTTTTGAAAATGCACCGTCCTGCGCATCCCATCGGCGGATCGTGACGCCGTCAATCCGCTGGAGCCGGGCATCGATGATCACGGCGGGGCAAATGCGATGAAAGCTGTGGAGGTCATCCACCCATAAAGTGACGGCAATGCCGCACTCCTGCATCAGCTGCCGGGCAAGACGCCAGCAGATTCCAATGTCGCCGAAGTTGTCGACCACCTTGCAGAACAAGGCAAGAGATGCAGGATTTGTATTATCGAAAGGCTTTTGCATGGGGTGATTCCGATGCCGCTGTTTTGACCGTACTCATGAATCCCATGAGAAAAATCGACTTGCTTATCAGGGAGCCCATGTGCGCTCGCATTCGCCATCATGGCACCGGATTCGGGACAAACACCGAAACAGCGAGCGGAAAGAAAAACGCCACGCAATTGCGTGGCGTTTTAACTGGCGTCTCCACGGGGATTCGAACCCCGGTACTCACCGTGAAAGGGTGATGTCCTAGGCCTCTAGACGATGGAGACAGAAACCTGTCGAACTGCAGCCTATTTTACTTCGCTTTACTACTGTGTCGCGTGGTGGAGGTAAGCGGGATCGAACCGCTGACCTCTTGCATGCCATGCAAGCGCTCTCCCAGCTGAGCTATACCCCCCTTGCGAAGAAACGAGAGTATAGCAAAGTTTTTTCTCAGCCGTAAGTCCTTTTGCGAATTTTGTGAAATCAGCCGATGAATTTCTGCAAGCGCGACAGCACAACTTCGCGGCCGAACAATTCGAGGACCGCATCAATGGCCGGTGTTTGCAGCTGCCCGGTGATGATGAGGCGCAAGGGCATCGCCAGCTGGGGCATCTTGAGCTTGTTTGCGGCAAGCACTTCCTTCATCGCCGCCGCAAGCGCCGCCTTGCTCCATTCGACAGACTTGCATTGTTCCGCAAACTGGGCCAGCGCCGGCTTAACTGCATCGGTGACATGCTGGGTTAAGAGCGCAGGATCCGGCTGCGGTTCGCGATAGAACAGCATGGCGGCATCGGCGATTTCGTTGACCGTATTGGCGCGCTCCTTCATCAGGGCAATGACGGATTGCATGGGAGGATTGCCTTCGAACTTCGCGCCATCCTTTTCCAGCAGCGGCCGCACCAATCCTTCGAGGCAAGCATTGTCCGCCTGCTTGATATAGTGGTTGTTCAGCCATGCCAGCTTTTCCGGATTGAATTGCGCCGGCGATTTCGACAAATGATCGAGGTCGAACCACTCGCGGAACTGCTCCATTGAAAAGATTTCATCGTCGCCATGGCTCCAGCCGAGGCGGGCGAGGTAATTAAGCATGGCCTCCGGCAGATAACCCTGGGCGGGATATTCCATCACGCTCACCGCCCCGTGACGCTTGGAAAGCTTTTCGCCGTCGGCGCCGAGAATCATCGGCACATGCCCATATTCCGGCAGCGGAGCCCCGAGCGCCCGCAGGATGTTGATCTGGCGAGGCGTATTGTTGACATGGTCGTCTCCGCGGATGACGTGGGTGATTTTCATGTCCCAGTCGTCGATCGCCACGCAGAAATTGTAGGTCGGCGTTCCGTCCGGCCGCGCGATCACCAGGTCGTCCAGCTCGCGGTTCGAAATCGTGATCGGGCCCTTGACCACATCGTTCCAGGTCACCTCGCCGTCCAGCGGATTCTTGAATCGCACCACCGGCTTGCGTCCCTCCGGAATGGCCGGCAGGGTCTTGCCCGGTTCGGGACGCCAGGTGCCATCGTAGCGCGGCTTCTCGCCAATCGCCCGCTGGCGTTCGCGCATCGCCTCGACCTCTTCCGGCGTGCAATAGCAGTGATAGGCAGTACCGGCTTCCAGCATTTGCGCCACGGCTTCGCGGTAGCGGTCCATGCGCTTCATCTGGTAGAACGGGCCTTCGTCATGATGCAGCCCCAGCCAGTTCATGCCGTCCAGAATGGCCTGCACCGCCTCCGGCGTTGAGCGCTCAAGGTCGGTATCTTCGATCCGGAGGATGAAGGTGCCGCCGAAATGGCGGGCATACGCCCAGGAAAACAGCGCGGTGCGCGCGCCGCCAAGGTGAAGATAGCCGGTCGGGCTGGGTGCGAATCGGGTGCGGACAGGGGTGCGGACGGTCATGGCAAATAAAAACGGCCTTGGATCGCCAAAGCCGTGATGGATGAAAGATGCGCTATTTTACCTTGTCGACAACGGGCTTCCAATCCGGGACCGCCTTCCTTTGCGCCATC
This sequence comes from Noviherbaspirillum album, assembly GCF_035916955.1. Classification (NCBI taxonomy): domain Bacteria; kingdom Pseudomonadati; phylum Pseudomonadota; class Betaproteobacteria; order Burkholderiales; family Oxalobacteraceae; genus Noviherbaspirillum; species Noviherbaspirillum album. Next base: position 55,781 of record NZ_JAWIIV010000026.1, read on the forward strand.
GCGCTGCGGCAAGCGCCTCCGCACTGTTAAAATGCCAGTTTTACTTCGATAAGCATTGCCAAATGAGCACCACACCGCCCCGCAAGCTGTTTGTCACCACCGCCCTGCCGTACGCCAACGGCGCGTTCCACATCGGCCACATCATGGAATATATCCAGGCCGACATCTGGGTCAGGTTTCAGCGCATGCAAGGCAACGAGGTGCACTTCGTCGGCGCCGACGATGCGCACGGTGCGCCGATCATGATCGCGGCGGAGAAGGCAGGCGTGACGCCGCAGGAATTCGTCGCCAATATCGCGGCCGGCCGCAAGCAGTACCTCGACGGCTTCCATATCAGCTTCGACAACTGGCACTCCACCGATGCGAAGGAAAATCACGAGCTGTCTCAGGACATCTATCGCCGCCTGCGCGACGATGCCAAGCTGATCACCACCAAGACCATCGAACAGTTCTTCGACCCGGTCAAGACCATGTTCCTGCCGGACCGCTATATCAAGGGCGAATGCCCGAAATGCGGGGCCAAGGACCAGTACGGCGACTCCTGCGAGGTATGCAGCGCGGTCTATGCGCCGACCGATCTGAAGAATCCCTATTCCACGCTGTCGGGCGCCACCCCGATCCTGAAATCCTCGGAGCATTATTTCTTCCAGCTGTCGGACCCGAAATGCGTGAATTTCCTGCGCGAATGGACCCAGGAGCCGAACCGCCTGCAGCCGGAAGTCATCAACAAGGCCAAGGAATGGCTGGAAGGCGACGAAGGCCTGGGCGACTGGGACATCAGCCGCGATGCGCCCTACTTCGGCATTGAAATCCCGGATGCCCCGGGCAAGTATTTCTATGTCTGGCTGGATGCGCCGGTCGGCTATCTTGCCTCTCTCAAGAATTACTTCGACAAGACCGGCCGGGATTATGTGGCCTTCATGAATGATCCGACGACCGAGCAGTACCACTTCATCGGCAAGGACATCATCTATTTCCACACCCTGTTCTGGCCTGCAATGCTGAAGTTCTCGGGCCTGAAGGTACCGACCAATGTCTTCGTACACGGCTTCATCACTGTCAGCGGCGAAAAGATGTCGAAGTCGCGCGGCACCGGCATTTCTCCGCTGCGCTACTTGGATATTGGCATGAACCCGGAATGGCTGCGTTACTACATTGCGGCCAAGCTCAATGCCAAGGTGGAAGACGTGGATTTTAATCCGGACGATTTCGTCGCCCGCGTCAATTCCGACCTGATCGGCAAGTATGTCAACATCGCCAGCCGCGCGGCCGGCTTCATCACCAAGCGCTTCGGCGGCGAACTGAGCCCGCAGATCACCTGGAGCCCGCGCTTTGCCGCCGAGGAACCCTCGATCCGCGAGGCCTTCGAATCGCGCGAATACGGCAAGGCCATCCGCCTCGTCATGGGACTGGCCGATGAAGTCAACCAGTATGTCGATACCAAGAAGCCGTGGGAGCTGGCAAAGGATGCGGCCAACAACCAGGAACTGCAGGAAGTCTGCAGCAATTTGCTGCGCGCCTTCTTCAACCTGTCCATCTACCTGGCGCCGATCCTGCCGTCACTCGCGCGCAAGGTGGCCACGCTGTACGGCATCGAACGCGATCTGACCTGGGCCGACCTGCAGAACAGCCCGTCCGCGATCGGAACTTTTGAACATTTGATGCAGCGTGTCGATCCAAAGATGCTGGATGCTCTGTTCGAGATGCCGGCACCTGCAGCCGCCGCGCCAAGTTCGCCGGCGCCGGAGGTAAAGGCAGCCGATCAAGGCGGCATTGAAGCAATTGCTCCTGAAATCAAGATCGACGATTTTGCAAAGATAGATCTGCGCATCGCGAAAATCGTCAATTGCGAGCATGTGGAAGGATCGGACAAGCTGCTGCGCCTGACGCTCGATGTAGGCGAAGGACGCATGCGCAACGTTTTTTCCGGGATCAAGTCGTCGTATCAACCGGAAGACCTGATTGGAAAACTGACAGTCATGGTGGCCAATCTTGCTCCGAGAAAAATGAAATTCGGCATTTCGGAAGGCATGGTGCTGGCCGCCTCGTCAGTGGATGAAAAGGCTAATCCCGGCATTTACGTGCTCAATCCGTGGCCGGGCGCCGAGCCTGGCATGCGGGTGAGCTAGGCTAAACTGAAAAACCGGGCAAATCCAATCTTATCAGGCGGAGTGCAAGCTCCTTTAACCAATACCGCTATGAACGTTGTTGTTCGCGAAGCAACGCTGGATGATGCGCAATTGATCGCCGACCTCACGCGCGCGGCGTGGGCTGGCAAGGTCGCCGTGACGTCCAGCGGACACCGGGAAACCGCCGTGCGCGTGCGCCAGGATCTTCAGGACGGCGGCGCCTTCATCCTCCTGCGGGAAGACAAGCCGATCGGTTCGGTGCGCTGGGTGCCCTTGGACAGCGAGCCGGATGTCTGGGAAATCCGGCGCATGGGCGTTCTGCCGCAGTTCCGCGGCGAACACCTGTCGCAGCATCTGCTCGAAGCGGTCATCCATCAGGCGCGGGCGGCCGACGTGACCGAACTCCGGCTCGGCGTGCGGGCGGACCAGGAGCGCCTCCTGGACCTGTACGCAGCCTTTGGCTTCGAACTTGCGCCTGAGCTTGAATACAGCCATGCCAATCCGCTCGAACCGTCGCCGACGGTAATGCGCTGCCTGCTCGGGCACTGAGTCGCCGGTTTCCCGCAACTTGCTCCAGGCTTGGCGGGCAAACTGGAAACCGATGTTTCATTCTGCGCAGCCCCCTGCTGAAACAAGGGTTTTGCACGGAAGACAGGTTAGAATAGCGCCAGCCTTTATCTTGCGATACGACCATCATGAAATTCAAGCAATACGAATCCGATTTCACCAAATTCCTCAAGGATCTGAAGCAGAAGGATCCCGAACTGGAACAGAAGCAGCGCGCCGGACGGGCGATCTTCTGGGACAAGGCGCCTATCGATCTCGATGCGCGCAAGCGCGCGGAGGAGTCCCGGGTCAGGCAGCAGCCTTACGTCTATCAGAACAAGTCCTGATGTCTACGCAGCAGGACGCGCTGCTGGCGCATTTGCCGACCGATGCCCCCGAGCAGGCCCTCGCCGGGCAGCCGGATTCGACGCCCAATGTCGTCGACGGGATGGCTTACGCGAAACTGTACGGCGAGCCGCTGTTCAAGCTGCCGACCGACCTGTACATTCCGCCAGATGCGCTCGAAGTGTTCCTGGAAGCATTCCAGGGCCCGCTCGACCTCCTGCTCTACCTGATCCGCAAGCAGAACTTCAATATCCTCGACATTCCGATGGCGCAGGTCACGCGCCAGTATCTCGATTACGTCGACCAGATCCGCGTCCGCAACCTCGAACTTGCGGCGGAATACCTGCTGATGGCGGCCATGCTCATTGAAATCAAGTCGCGCATGCTGCTGCCCGTCAAGAAGGCGGACACCGGCGAGGATGCCGAGGATCCGCGCGCCGAACTGGTAAGGCGCCTGCTGGAGTATGAACAGATCAAGCTGGCGGCGCAGCAGCTCGATGCCGTGCCTCAGCTCGGCCGCGACTACGTGCGTGCCCAGATCCATATCGAGCAGAGCATCGTGACCCGCTGGCCGGAAGTCAGCATGCCTGAACTGCAAGCCGTCTGGGCCGACATCCTCAAGCGCGCCAAGCTGACCGCTCATCACACGATCAGCCGCGAAGAACTGTCGGTGCGCGAGCACATGACCGGCATCCTGCGCCGCCTGCAGTCGGCGAAGTTCGTCGAATTCGCCGATTTGTTCGATCCTTCCCGGGGCGTACCCGTCGTGATTGTGAACTTTATCGCGCTGCTTGAGCTGGCCAAGGAAACCCTGATCGAGATTACCCAGGCCGAGGCATTCGCGCCGATCTATGTGCGGCTGGCCTATTCGCCGAGCTGAGCCTTTACCTATGCGCCGATAAGCCGATAAGCCGATACGGCGCCCTGGCGCGCCTGTATGCACGGGCCTGAGGCAGATATGTTGGCAAGGCGGCATAATTGGCCGCAACCCATTTCTAGTCCATCCGGAAAACCATGAAAATCATTTCCTCCATCGATGAATTGCGCGATCAGCTGCGCGGGCAGTTACGGACCGCGTTCGTGCCGACCATGGGCAATCTGCATGAAGGGCATCTGTCCCTGATGCGCCTTGCACGCAAGCATGGCGATCCGGTGGTCGCCTCCATCTTCGTCAACCGCCTGCAGTTCGGACCGAACGAAGATTTCGACAAGTACCCGCGCACCTTCCAGGCTGACGTCGAGAAACTGGAAAAGGAAGGCGTGTATGTGCTGTTCGCGCCGACCGAGAAGGACCTGTACCCCGAGCCGCAGGAATACCGGGTCCGTCCTCCCGACGATCTCGGCAATATACTGGAAGGCGAATTCCGCCCCGGCTTCTTCACCGGCGTGACCACCGTGGTCCTCAAGCTGTTCTCGTGCGTGCAGCCGCGCGTGGCCGTCTTTGGCAAGAAGGACTACCAGCAGCTGATGATCATCCGCAACATGTCCAAGCAGTTCGCACTGCCGACCGAGATCATCGCCGCCGAAACCTACCGCGCAGAAGACGGCCTCGCGCTCTCCTCGCGCAACGGCTACCTGTCGGGGGCAGAACGCGCCGAGGCGCCGAAGCTGTACCAGCTGCTCAATGACGTTGCCAATGAAGTCCGTTCCGGACACCTGGACATCTTCGAACTGGAGCGCAATGCGGTGGCAAGGCTCGCGGAGCGCGGCTGGAAACCGGATTACATCTCCATCCGCAAGCGCGCCGACCTGCAGCCGCCATCGGCCGGCGACCTTGCCACCGGCGAGCAACTGGTGGTGCTCGCCGCGGCGAAGCTCGGCACCACCCGCCTGATCGACAATCTCGAAATCTGACGACGCCGGCCATGCAAGCAGGCATCCTGCGCCGTTCGATGCGGCTTGTCTGCCTGCTGGTCTCGGTGCCCTGCTTCGCATCCGTATCGGTGCCAGATGATACGGGGCAGGCCATCACGCTTGCCTCGCCGGCGCGCCGCATTGTCAGCCTCGCGCCGCACACCACGGAAATGCTGTTTGCCGCCGGCGCGGGGCCTTACATTGTAGGCGTCACCGAATTCAGCGACCATCCTCCGCCGGCAAGGGCCATTCCCTCGGTCGGCAGCGGCGTCTCCCTTGACCTGGAACGCATCCTGCAGATGAAGCCGGACCTGATCGTCGGCTGGAACAATGGCTACGCCGGCGTGCAGCTCGACAAGCTGCAATCGCTCGGAATCCCGGTGTTCAGGAGCGAACCCTATGATTTCGCGACCATTGCCTCGTCACTCGAGCGGCTGGCCCGGCTGTCCGCCACGGAACCGGCAGGCCGCGCCGCCGCCGCCGCATTCCGCGAGCGACTGGGACAATTGCGGGAAACCTATCGCCAGCGCCGCCGGCTAGGCGTGTTCTACCAGATATGGCGCACGCCGCTCATGACGTTGGGCGGGTCGCACCTGGTGTCGGCCGCCCTGCGCACCTGCGGGGCCGACAATGTGTTCAGCGACCTGAAGCAGCTGGCGCCGACCGTTACCATCGAAGCGGTGCTCAAGGCGAATCCCGACGTGATCGTGGCCAGCAGCGGAGAAGAGGATGACGTGCTGGCCGTTTGGAAGCGGTTTCCACGGATGAAGGCGGTGGCGAATGACAATCTGCTCGTTATCGACAGCGAACTCCTGAACCGCGCCGGGCCGCGCATTCTCGACGGCGTCGAGATGCTGTGCCGCAAGCTGGATGCGATCAGAATGCAATCCGGTGCGCGACGATGAATCGACGGCGTCCTGATACGGATTTGCGTTAGAGAGCTTTCGGCCTGTCAGTACATTCAGGCCGAACACACTTTAATATCCGTGTTCCGATTTGACGGAACCGTCCGGCATATATTCGTAGCGCTTGAGCTTCCTTTTCGATTGCCCATCCAGCACGACCCTTGCCGCCAGCTTTCCCTGCCGATAGGTATCTTCCACATCGAATGAATCGGAAACGTATTTCCACGTTCCTGCCCGCTTGCCCTTTTCATAGAACTCCAGAGCGAGCAATTCTCCGTTGTCCCGATAGCGCCTCACCTCCCCATCTAGATAATCCTGGTAAGAAGAATCCCAACCTGGTTTGTAAGTCGCGCCTTCTGTCGCCAGCTGACCATTGCTGAAATATTTCTTGAACCGGTATTTCTGATACACGCCGTCGGCTTCGACACGATTCCATTCCAGTTTCGTTTTTCCGTTCTGGTAAAACTGAATCCGGCTCGATTCGATTTTCTGGTTGAACCGGCTGACCTGCTTGACCTGTCCTTCCTCAAAATACAAGGTTTCTTCCTGCTTGAGTCCCCTGTCATAGAGGACGAGCGCCGCCGGATTGCCATTGCTGTAAAAGGTCTCATATCGCCCTTCGTACCGGCCATCAACGAGCCGATAACGCTGATGGACCTGCCCATTGGCATGTCGGGTTTCAACCGACCTGTTCCGCTCCAGTGCCCTGGCTTTCGCTGCGCCTGTCTTGTAGGCCTGCAACGCCTCCTCGTATCCGGGAAACGGAATCTCTGCACACGCTTCCAGCGGACTGCCCCTCGTCAACATGACAGTCGCCCAGCTTATGGATGCGGTTCTGCGGGTCGAGATGCAATTCGTACCCATGGCGTTGCCCGTCCCTGTAAAAGACCACCGCCGAAAAGTCATTGTTCATCTGCCTGCGGCCGAGGCCTTCCGGCTTGCCGTCCTTATGCATCTGCTGATACGTCCACCCTGCCGAAGTACCGTAGTTGGCCTTGAACAGGCCATGGATGGCACCGCGGCGAAAGTTTGTCTCGATGCGCTTGACGCCTTCATCATTGCCGCACCAGAAATACCCGTCCAGGAGATCATTCTTCCAGGTGGCGATCATGACCTTGATATGCGGCTTGTCATAATTCACGCACTGCTGCTGCCCATTCAGAGGTGCATCGGAATGGAGGGCGGGCTGGCACTGCACATAGGTGCCGCACTCCGACGGAATATACGATCTTGCCTGCGCGCCCGAGAACGGGATACAGATTGCAATGCTTGCCGCAAGGCGAATAGCAAGTGTTTGGAACGAAGCAGTGATTAACGACAGAGTGTGCCGGGCTTGTAGCTTGAAGGTTTTTACTTCATCGACGCATTTCGGAAGGCTGAAGAACGAGACAAAGGGGACAGAGCAGGGATACATGACGCCGCCAAAGTTAACAATATAACAATCAAAGGCGACGATGTTATCATTTTGAAAACTAAATGCAAACGGATTCTCAATCTATCCCATGAGAATGGTCATGATCCAGTAGTCCATTTGCTGTTCATTTCACTGTACCCACTTCACCAGCGCCTGCCACTGCTCGATGTCACGCTCTACCCGCGAAGGCGCCACATCCCACAGGCATGCGCCGTGCGCCGCCAGCTGCACATAGTTTTGCGTATCACGCAGATAGCCAAGCACCGGCAGGCCGATCTGGCCGGCGTAGTGCATCAGCTGGTCGAAGGCCCGGGTGCGCACATTGACACGCATGCCGACCACGCCGACTCTTGCCTTGCCGTGGTTGGCGGCCAGCCATTGCAGGAAAGTCTGCGTTGCCAGGATGTCGAACATGGAAGCCTGCAGCGGTACCACGACGCGGTCGGCCAGGCGCATCACCTCGTCGAGGCGGGCGCCGGCCAGCCCCGCCGGCGTATCGAGCACGACATGGGTGGTGCCCTTCGGCGGCCGCACCGCGCGGCCGTCGGTTTCCCACGGCAGGATGGGCGGGAGCCCGCCGGGCCGCAGGGCCAGCCAGGCGCGCGAGCTTTGCTGCGCATCGATGTCGCCGAGCATGACCTTGTGTCCCTGCTTGGCGAAATAACCTGCGAGGTTGGTGGCGATCGTGCTCTTGCCGACTCCACCCTTGGGATTGACGACGGCGATGACTGGCATGGCATTCTCCCTGGCGATAGGCGTCCCCGATTTTGGCATTCCTTTGGGACAACATTGTTGCAAGGATAGCATGCGGCTTTTTCACACTGTTACAGTCAGGCTGCCTTTTCCGTTTCTGCACGGAACCCCGGTGCCTTAAAATACCGCCCATGCAGAATTCTTCACCGATTGCGGCCGCGCTGCCGGACGAAGGGGCGCAGCCTTCCCTTCAAGCGTACTTCAGGCCCGGCCTCTCCCCGGACGACATCGAGCAGGTCCATCGCCTCCGGCGGGCGCAGCCGCTGCTGCAGGGCTTCACCGCGCTGTTCTACGGCGGCTCGGACTCCATCTTGGTCCGGCTGCTGGTCCTGCACGAGCTGGCGTCCGTCCCCGATACATCGACCCTGACCCGCGCCGACATCAACGCCAGGCTCGGCTACCTGGAAGCGGAAAGCCTGGAGACGGTGCTCTACCGGCTGCGTTCGCACCAGTTGCTCAACTGGGATGCGGGTCAAGGCGTCTACCGCGTCACGCCGCTCGCCCGCAACATCCTGTCGGCGATCGACAGCCTGATGGCGCTGGCACGGGACGACGATGAGGCGGAGATGGGTTTCCTGCTGTCGCAGGTCGCCGGCTCGCAGGCGGTCGGCGGCGTCACGGTGGAGCAGCTGCAGCACCTGCTCGGCCGCATGGTCGACCTGACCGAGGAATTCCGCGATGCCATCGCCTCCGGCTCGGAATTCCGGCTGCGCGCCGCCCAGGAAAAATGGCATACCGCCTGCGACTGGGTGGAAAAAGGATCTCAGATCCTGCAGGCGATCACCAACGATCCGGATGCCGACGCCGCCACTCACCGCGCGGCGCAGGCGATCGGCCGGGCGCAGAGCGCGCTGCTCAACATGCAGGGCATGTTCTCGCGGGCGCTGAATCAGATCGAGCGCCAGCGGGTCCACCTCGGCCAGTCCGGCCTGTCGACGACCGACATCAAGACCTGGCTGATGCAGCATGAAGACCTGGCCGGACTGGCCAGCAATGCCGTCGCGATACCGGTGACGCCGATGTTCATCACGCCGTCGGAAATGATCGACGTCGCCGAGGCCGAGCTGTTCGCCGACAGGAACACTACGCTGCCGGCCGAATTGCCGAAAGGCGAGGATGCATCCATCGTAAGCAACGGCACTCCCGCCACGCCGGTGGAGCTCGACGCCTGGCTCAACCGCCTCGGCGCATTTGCCGCCTCCGCTTCCGCGGACAATGCCGGCAAGACCGCCGGCAACAGGGTGCAGGACACCCTGCTGCCCGCGAACTTCGCCGTCGCATCCTATCGCGCCTCCCTGCTGCCGCTGCTGGGCGACGAGAGCGAAGCCTCGCTGCAGGGCGGCACGGCCACCATGGCCCGCCTGCCGCTGGAATTCACGCCGCAGGAAGGCATGGTGAAACTGAAAGACCCGCACGTGGCGGCGATGTCGAACGCAACGCTCGCGCTCGCCCCGGCATCGGACAACAAACCGGAACCACAGCATGACTGACGATGCACAAATCCTGATCGCGCAACTGATGACGCACCAGACCCTGTCGCGCGAGAACAAGCTGGTCAAGCGCGCGCTGACCGATGAAGCCTTCCGCCTCGACATCGACACCCGCCTGGCCGCCTGCGGCCTGAAGTTCCTCGACAATGTCTACGCCGACAACGTGACGCTGGCGCTGGCGCGGGAAATCGAACCGAAGATCTTCGGTTCGCGCGAAGTCTGGCAGAACAACAACCTCGGCCTCGCGCGCGACGGCGTCGCCCTGCTGGTAGTGCTGTGGGCAATGATCATCCTGCCCAAGCGCGAACGGCAGGAGGCGCACCAGCATGCGCTGGAAGACCAGGAAGACATGTTCGGAAAGGACAAGCCGCTTCCGCGTGCGGAAGACGCATCGATGGGCATTTCCTACCGCGCCCTGCTCGCCGACTTCGGCGACAAGCTCGGCCGCAAGACCCGCATGGACATCAACCTCGGCCAGCTCAACAAGCTTGGCTTCATCGAGCGGCGCGGCGACATGATCCTGGAAGGCCCGCTGCTCGACCTGATGATGGATACCGACACACTGCGCGACCGCATCATCAACGGCGCGCTGGCCGACATCTTCCACCGTCCCGCGCCGAGGGAAGCCGCAATCATTCCGTTTCCGCAGGCCGATGCGCAAGGCGAAGCACAGGCCGATGCACAGGCGGATGCACTGAGCGAGCCGCTCCCGGAACAATAAGCAACAGGATTCGCATGTTTCATATCAAATCGCTGGAAATGGTCCATTGGGACTACTGGCAACGCGTCAAGAACATTCCGCTCGATGCCAAGATCATCACGATCGCCGGGCAGAACGGCTCGGGCAAGACCACCCTGCTCGATGCGCTGCGCACGCTGTTCGGACTCGACTGCTCGATGGGCCGCTCGTACAAGCACTATGCGCGCCATGCGGGCCAGCAGACATCGTGGCTGCGCGCCGTGGTCGACAACCGCGCCACCGGACGCCAGCTGTCGAACCGCCCGTTCCGCTCATCAGGTTTCTTCAGCGAGGATGAGGTCACGCTGTTCTGCCAGATCCAGAAGAACGGCGGCGACTGGAAGCGCCAGTACCTGATGCGCCCCGGCGCGGTCGAGATCGAGGAGGTGCAGGAGGCGAACGACTGGCTCGGACTGGAGAACTACCGCAAGCGTCTCGCCAATGCCGGCCTGTCGCCCGCCATGGCCAAGGTGCTGGCGCTCGAACAGGGCGAGACCGACAAGCTCTGCGAGTACGCGCCGCGGCAATTGCTCGACCTGGTGTTCCAGGTGTTCGGCGACAAGGAAGTACTCGATGCCTACGATGAAGCCAAGCGCCACCAGCGCGATACCGAAACCGAGCTGCAGCGCTTCGAGGCCGAACTCGAATCGGCCCAGACCAACCAGGAGCGGCTGCGGCTGCGCGCGGCCAATTATCACCAGTGGGAAGGCCTGAACAAGGAACAGCGCGACCTGCAGGAAGAAGTGCTGCCTACGCTGCAGTATCACGAGCTGCGCGAAAAGGCCAAGCTCGCCAGCGACTCGCTGCGCGATGCGCGGAGGTCACTCGCGGTGCAGGATGCGCAGCTCGCCGACAGGCGCAACGACCTCGCCGAGCGCGCATCGGCATTGAGCGCGGCGCACCGGCAGGAAGCCGCTCTGGAAGACGAAAAATCGGTGCTGGAAAAGCGCCTGGGCGACATCAATACCAGGCTCAAGCCGCTGGAGAGCCTGCTCGAACAGAAATCCCGCCTGCAGAAGCTGGCGGCCGACGCCGGCGCCGACATTGCCGATGTCGCCGCGGAACTCGAGCAGAAGGAAAGCGAATACCTGCGACAGCGGCAGGCACGCGACGAGCTGGCGGCACGCATCGCCGCCGACCGCTCGGCGATCGCGGCGCTGGAAAGCAAGACCGGCCTGCCGGACCCGGAAAACGTACGCGCCATGCGCCGTGCATTGAGCGAGGCCGGGATTGCGCACAGCATGCTGCCCGAGATCGTCGAAGTCACCGATCCGCGCTGGCAAGGCGCGGTGGAAGGCATGCTGCGCGGCTATACCTCGGTGATCCTGCTCGAGCATGCGCGCGATGCGGCCGCCGCTTACCGCATCGGCGAAAAGGAGCGCTACGGCCACTTCATCGTGCCCGAGCGCGTCACCGCGCCGGAAGTGCAGGACCGCAGCCTGCTGTCGGTGGTGCGCTTCAGCGCCAAGGTCCCGCCCTGGCTGATCGATCAGCTTGGCCGCGTGACACGGGTCGATTCCGCCGAAGCCGGCATGAAGCTTTCCGGCGGCGAGGAATGGATCACGCCGGAGGCGTATCACCGTGAACGGCGCGGCGGGCGTTCGGTGTTCGTCGAGGCTTCCCGCTACCGTTTCGGCCAGGCCGGCCGCGCGCAGCGCATCGCAGCCCTGCAGCAGTCGCTGCCGAAACTGGAAGCGCAGGAAGATCAGCTCACCATCAGGATCAACAAGCTGGCTGGCGAAGCGAGCGCCCTGAAGGCACGCATCGCCGGTGTCGATGCGGCCAAGGAACTGGTGGCGCGCCAGGCGGAATTCGATGAAGCCGGCCATGGCGCCGCACCGTTGAAGGCGGCGCGCACCGAAGTCGGCACGCGGCTCGGCGAACTGTTCCCGCTCATCAAGAAAGCCACCGAGGAACGCACGCTGGCCGACAATGCCTGGCAATACGCGAAGCGCGCGCTGGTCGACGGCGAGTCGGGTCTGAAGCTGGCGCAGAAGCGCCACCAGGAAGAGCGCGCCGCACATGCGAAGGCGCTTTCCGAACTGCGCCGGAACTGGCGCCACCTGCCGCATGGCTGGCGGCGTCCGGCGCGCCGCCTCGAACTGGCGGTGCTGCACCAGAACGCGCACCAGGTGAACCTGCGCATCGGCCACCTGGCCAGCGACCTCGCGCGCGAAGACTGGGAAACCGATTCCACCGTGGTCGACCAGCATGTACGGCTGAGCGCGCTGCTGCAGGGACGGCAGGCGGAAACCGAGGAGCGGCGCTACCAGAACAACCGCGCCATCGAAGCGACCAACAATGCGCGCGGCGCCTACATCGACCGCCTGCGCTATACGATCAAGACCTACAGCCGCAACATCAAGGAACTCGGCGAGCTGGCCAACATCGAGGTGCACACCGATCCGGTACGGCTGGAGAACGACGACGTGCAGCTGGCGCAGGCCGGCCTGCAGGTGCGCTTCAAGTTCGACGGCAAGGGGCCGATAGGCTTGAACGACGGCGAGGCTTCCGGCGGGCAGCAGGTGATGAAGTCGCTGATCCTGTTGATCGGACTGCTGAAGTCGGATGACGGGTCGGGCGGCTTCGTGTTCATCGACGAGCCGTTTGCTCACCTGGATATTCGCAATATCCAGCTGGTCGGCGAGTTCCTGAAGAATACCGATGCGCAGTACCTGATGACGACGCCGCTGACGCACAACACGGATGTTTACGATCCTTCTGAGCTGACGCTGATTACCAGCAAGAAGAAGAAGGACACGCAGTGGGCGCAGCCGATTTTCGTGCTGCAGCGGCGGGCTGCAAAGGCGGCCTAGGTGCTTGGGCGGTACTGGCTTGCGTGTCTGCACGAACGGCTGCTGCGCAAGGACTAGCCAAAAGAAATCCGGCTTCGTCAATGCGAAGAGCAGAACCCCTCTCCCGCAGGTGGGGTGAAGGCAGGGTTGCGCAAACCATGGTTTGCGCTGCCGTAACCGAGTTGGCTTGCAAGCCAACTCGTGGAGAGGGGCAGGGGTGAGGGAGATAGCCAAATCGCAGCGGGTCGTGCCATCTTCCTTACTCCTTTCTTCATCGCGCTCACACTGATTCAACTTCGAAGTCAAACTCCATCGATGAAAAAATGTCTGAAAGCTTTCGCCTACCCTATACCTTGGTCTCTCCGTAGAGACGTCCTCTAGCCGGGACTGGCCCCGGCGGGCCACCTACTTCTTTGTCTCGACAAAGAAGTAGGCAAGAAAACGACCCCGATGCCATCGCCCCTTCGGGGTTCCCAAAAGAGTGCGACGCCAAGCGGGAAGCGCGGAAACTCGCCTTCGGCTCAGACAGTCCGCGCTTCTTTATCCGCTTGGCGTCGCACTCTTTTGGCGTAGGCAAAAGGGGTTAGAACAGCCTCTATGCGCTAGCTTGGTCAGTTGCGGTTCACCTTAGCTAAACAGCCTTGGATCGCAGCCCTACTCTACTTTATGCGTTCCCGGCCTTTATGCGCTCCTCATTGATCCGCTGCGCATTCTGAAAAGCAGGCCGCGCCGCCAAACGACCGAAATACGCCTCCAGCGCCGGCCGCTTTTCCACGCTGCCGAACATCATGCCCCAGCCTACCGCCGATCCGAAATAGACGTCGGCCGCCGTGAATTGCTCGCCGCAGAGGTACGGCCCGGATTCGACTGCCTTTTCCAAGGCGGCCATGGTATCGGCATAGCTGCCGAAGCCGGCCGAGATATTTTTGCCTTCCGGCACCTGCCAGTTGAACATCTTGCCGGTGACGGCCATTTCCAGCGGACCGGCGGCGAAGAACATCCAGCGGTAGTAGGCGGCGCGCGCCGGACTGCCAGGCGACGGCGCGAGATTCTTTTCCGGGAAAGCATCCGCGAGGTAAGCGCAGATGGCGGGCGTTTCTGTCACGACCACTTCGTTGTGCTTCATCGCAGGCACCTTGCCCATGGGGTTGATCGCCAGGTATTCGGGGCTCTTCATGCTCGTCTTGAAATCCAGCCACACCGTTTCATACGGAAGACCGATTTCTTCCATCATCCAGTGCGCCATGCGGCCGCGGGATTGGGGGTTCGTGTACAACACCAGCTTGGTCATGAATTTTCCTCCATGCAGGGTCTTGGACCGAGGATTGGTCTGGTAGCGAAAGGCGCTCAGTCATTCACCTTCATCAATGCCCGGTACAGTCCTTGCGTGGCATCCGCCATCCTGTCGATGCTCTGCTCCCGCAGGCGCCGTAGATCGACCGGTTCGGAATTGCGCAGGCCCGCCCAGTGCAGCAGCGCGCCCATGGCGTCGGGAGTATCAAAGATACCATGCAGGTAGGTGCCGAGGATGCATCCGTCTTCCGAGCGGGCGCCTTCGGCGCGGCCGTCGATGTGGAAAGCCGGCCGCTCCATCGCCGGCCCGTGGGACGTGCCCATGTGGATCTCATAGCCGCTGACCGTGGCGTCGGCGAACGCGCAGCGTCCGCTCACCTGTTCCAGCCGCTTGGCCCGGGTCATTTCGGTATCGATGTCGAGCAGGCCGAGGCCGCGCGAAATCCCAGGCTTGCCTTCGACGCCATGGGGATCGGCGACGCTGCGTCCCAGCATCTGGTAGCCGCCGCAGATGCCGATTACCTTGCCGCCGTAGCGCACATGTCGGCGCACCGCTTCATGCCAGCCGTTCTGCTCCAGCCAGGCGAGATCGTTGCGCGTGTTCTTGCTCCCGGGAAGAATGATGAGGTCGGCCGCAGGTATCGGCTGGCCGGGACCGACGAAGCGCAGGTCGACTTCCGGCTGGGCGCGCAATGCATCGAAATCGGTGTGGTTGCTGATGCGCGGTATGACCGGCACGACGACCCGGAAGATGCCTTTCTCGTTCTGCTCCGGCTTGACGGCATCCTCGGCATCGAGAAAGAGTCCCTGCAGGTAAGGCAGCACCGCCAGCACCGGCTTGCCGGTCTGCTTTTCCAGCCACTCCAGTCCCGGCTCGAGCAGCGCGATGTCGCCGCGGAAACGGTTGATCACGAAGCCAACGATGCGCTTGCGCTCGCTATCCGACAGGCAGGCCAGCGTGCCGACGATGTGGGCGAACACGCCGCCGCGATCGATGTCGGCCACCAGGATCACCGGGCAGTCGACCGCCTCGGCGAAACCCATGTTGGCGATGTCGCGCTCGCGCAGGTTGATCTCGGCCGGGCTGCCGGCGCCTTCGACGATCACCGCGTCGTACTGCGAAGCCAGCCGGCGGTAGGAATCGAGCACCGCCGCCATCGCCACCGTTTTGTACTGGTGGTAGTCGCGCGCGTTCATGTCGGCGCGCACCTGGCCCTGGATGATGACCTGCGCCCCGGTGTCGCTCGACGGCTTGAGCAGAACGGGATTCATGTCGGTGTGCGGCTGCACGCCGGCGGCCTGCGCCTGCAGCGCCTGCGCCCTGCCGATCTCGCCGCCGTCCACGGTGACCGCGCTGTTGAGCGCCATGTTCTGCGGCTTGAACGGCGCCACGCGGATGCCGTCGCGCGCCAGCAGCCGGCACAGTGCGGCGACCACGGTGCTCTTGCCGGCATCGGAGGTGGTGCCCTGCACCATCAGGGTTCGATAGGGAAAGTTCATGCGTGTCGTTTCCAGGCCTTTCTCGCTGCAGACCTCACTTGTCGCTCCTGCGATTGCGCGCCTCGTCGAGCCGTGCGCAGAGTTCGGTGGCGCCGGCGATGATGCGAGGACCGGCGCGGTTGATGAGGTCGCCGTCGATGGCGAACAGATTGCCGCGCCTGACCGCCGTCATCGACGGATACTGCTTCCAGATTTCGATGCCGCTGACCTTCTGGTCGCGCCGGTCGCCGCTGACGATGGCATCCGGGTTTTCCTTGAGCACCGCTTCCTGGGTGATGCTGGGCGCGGCCATCGGCAGCTTGGCAAAGATGTTTTCACCGCCGCAGACGCGGATCGCGTCACTGATGATGTGGCGCTCGTTCAGGGTGTACAGCGGACGGTCCCAGACCTGGTAGAACACCCGCACCGGAGCACGGTTGCGATAGCGCGCCGTCAGTTGGTCGAGCTGGCGCTGCAGGTCGCCGGCGCTTTGCCTGGCCTGCTGCTCGGTGCCCAACAGTTGGCCCATGCGCAGCACTGCTTCGGGGATATCCTGAAGCTTGTGCGGCTCGCTGTAGAACAGTGGAATGCCGAGCTTGCGCAGCTGTTCCATCTGCCGCGACGAGGCATTGTGGCGCCACACCACCAGCAGATCGGGCTTGAGCGCGAGCAGCCGCTCCACGTCAACCGAGCGGTTGTCGCCGATGCGGGGAATGTTTTTCGCCGCCGGCGGGTGTTCGCTATACGTCACGGTGCCGACGATGCGGTCACCGCCTCCGGCGGCGAACAGCATTTCCGTCACATGCGGAGACAGCGACACAACGCGCCGCGCCGGCTGCTCCAGGGTGATCGTATCGCCCGCGTCGTCCTGCACCGTGATTGCAGCCTGCACCTGGGCAGTGCCGCCGAGCAGCGCGGCGCCGAGCATCATCCAACGAAACCGCTTCATCGCTTCTCCTTGATCTTCCATGCGCCGAGCGCATCCTGCAAGCGCGTCCACCCTGCTTCATTCCCGGGCAAGCCAAGGCGTATGCCGCGCGCCTTCACCGGAAACAATCGGACCCAGATGCCGTGCGCCGCCATGTGCTGCGCAAACTCTTCGGGGCGGCGTTCGGGCCACCACTGGAACAGCGCCGTGCCGCTCGCCTCGATATCGAAATGGGCAAGCAGGCGATGCAGGCGATCGCCCGACTGCAGCAGCCAGGCGAGGGTTTCCTCTTGCCAGGTCTTGTCGGACAATGCGGCAAGGCCGATCTCCTGCGCCGGACCGCTCACCGACCACGGCCCCAGCCATTCCGCCAACCGATCCAGCAGCCCCTGCTCCGCCGCCACAAAGCCGAGCCGCAGCCCCGCCAAACCGAAAAACTTGCCCACCGAACGCAGCACGATCAGCCCCGGCCTATCGCTCCAGCGGGCGACGCTGGCCTGCGGCACGGTATCGCCAAAGGCTTCATCCACCACCAGCCAGCCGCCGCGTGCGGCAAGTCGCCCGGCCCAGGCGAGCAGCTGTTCGGGCGCGATCAGCGCGCCGGTCGGGTTGTTGGGATTGCACACCACCATCACGTCGGCATCGTCCGCATACCGGCCCAGTGCGTCGTAGGCGACTTCTTCCACCTGGTGCCCGGCCTGGCGCCAGCAATGGGCATGCTCGGCATACGACGGCGCCGACACCACCACCCGCCCGGCGGGACGCAGGCGCGGCAAACCCTGGATCGCGGCTTGCGTGCCGGCCACCGGCATCATGCGCGGCGCGCCGTAATAGGCTTGCGCCGCTTCGATGAAACCGGGATGAGGCTCCGGCAAGCGATGCCAGGCATTTGCCTGGAGGGCCGGCACCGGGTAAAAATCGGGGTTGATACCAGTCGACAGGTCCAGCCAGTCCGCCAGCGGGCGGCCGTGCCGCAACGCGGCCTCGCGCAGATTGCCGCCGTGTTCAAGCATGGGGCATCCTTTCGTTAAGTATGGCGAGGCATCCGAGTACCGCGATCCACAGCAGCGTGGTGCGGCCGACCAGCCGCCAAGCGCGTCCGATGTCGTCCGCTTCGGCCGGCCTGCCTGTACCGAGCGGCGGCCGCGTTTCGACGGCCCCATCGTATTCCGCCGTGCCGCCGAGCGCCAGGCCGAGAGCGCCGGCGCCGGAAGACATCACCGGTCCGGCATTCGGGCTGGGCCAGGCGGCGGCCTGCGTGCGCCAGCACTGGCGAGCTCGCCGGCCGTCGCCTAGCAGCATGTAGGACAAGGCTGTCAGGCGCGCCGGAATCCAGTTGAGCGCATCGTCGGTGCGCGCCGCCATCCAGCCGTACCGCAGGAAGCGCGCATTGCGGTAACCCCACATTGCATCGAGCGTGTTGGCGAGGCGGAACAGCAAGGCGCCCGGGCCGCCGGCGACGGCGAACCAGAACAGCGTGCCGAACACCGCGTCGTTGCCGTTTTCCAGCGTCGATTCCACCGCCGCCTTGGCGAGGTCGCTGTCGTTGGCGCGCGCGGTATCGCGGCTGACGATGCGCGAAGTCAGTTCCCGCGCCAGCCCCAGCTGTCCGGCGGCGAGTGCAGCCGCGATCGGCAGCATGTGGTCGCGCAGGCTGCGCAGCCCGATGCAGAAGTACAGCAGCAATGCATGCAGCGCCATGCCGAGCAAGGAATGCGCCTGCGTTGCGGCATGCAGCGCGGCTCCGGTCAGCACCACCAGCGGCAGCACCGCCAGCACCCAGCCGATGACGCCACGCAGATAACTCGAAACGCCAGCGCCACCCCGGTTGCATTGTTGTTCAATCAGGCCGGCAATGCGGCCGAAGCCCACCAGCGGGTGAAAGCGCCGCGGCTCGCCGAGCAGCCAGTCGAGCACCACGCCCGCCAGCATCAGCAGCGCCACGGCGGACAGCGTCAGGCCGCTCAGCATGGCTGGCCTTTCAGCATCATCGGCAATCCGGCGACGACGAACACCGCGCGGTCGCTGCAGGCGGCCACCGCTTGGTTCAAACGGCCGGCCTCGTCAACGAACCAGCGCGAGATGGCGCCCTGCGGCACGATGCCCATGCCGACTTCATTGGACACGAGAATGATGTCGCCGGCAGCATCGCGCAGCGCGTCGAGCAGCGATTGCCTCTCACGTCCATAGCTTTCCGGCGGCACTATCTTTCCAACTTCCGGATAGTCGCGCTGCTCGGAAAACAGCAGGTTCGACAGCCACACTGTCAGGCAGTCGACCAGCACGACGCGATCCGGCGCGCTCCAGCGGCGGATCTCCCGGCCCAAGGCCAACGGCTCTTCCACGGTGCTCCAGCGCGCATCGCGCCGCTGCCGGTGGATGCCGATGCGCTCCGCCATTTCGGCATCGCGGGACTGCGCCGTGGCGATATAGACCACGTCCCTGGCGCCGTCTTGCGAACTGTCGGCGGCGAGCTTTTCCGCATGGGCGCTCTTGCCGGATCGCGCGCCTCCGAGAATCAGGCTGATCGTCATGCGGCGCCCTCCTCAAGGAAAAGCCTGGCCACGGCATGCGGACAGGATGGGAAGTAGGCATGGAAATAGGATGCGGTGAGCGAACCTCTGCCGTAGATCGCCTCACCCGCCTGTCCGGTGGGATGCTTGACGGTGCGGGCCAGCGGTTCCAGGTCCGTCTCCATGCGCGAGTAATGGAATGCATGGCCGCGCAGTTCGCTGTCCTCCCGCCGCCAAGCATGCGCGCCGAGGGCGGCGAGCCGCTTCTGCATGATCACCCGTCCCGGCAACAGTCCGGCCATCGCATGGGTTTCCCCGTTCATCGCGGTGAGACTGTCGGCAAGCGCCATCATGCCGCCGCATTCCGCGTAGATCGGCATTCCGGATGCATGCGCCGTCCTGATCGATTGTTTCCATCGCGCGGCGCCGGCAAGCGCCGCCGCATGCAGTTCCGGGTAGCCGCCCGGCAGGTAGACGGCATCGGCCTGCGCAGGCACCGGTTCGTCGGCCAGCGGCGAGAAATGCACGATTGCGGCACCCAGCGCGCGCAGGCACTCCAGGTTTGCGGGATAGAGAAAGGCGAACGCCGCGTCGCGGGAGATGGCGATGGTTTTTCGTTGCAGCAGTGCAGGCAAAGCGGACTCCTGCGCTGCTTCACCCAGCGCGGCTGCAGGCAGGGCATTCCATGTATCGGCACTGAAGCTCAGCTGTTCGGCCAGTGCATCGAGCATGCCGTCGATTTCCCCGACTTCTTCCGGCTGCACCAGCCCGAGATGCCGTTCCGGCAGCGAGCGTTCCTGGCGCGGCAAGGTGCCGAGCAGGGGAATGTCGCGCATCGCTTCAGCGATCATCTGCGCATGGCGCTCGCTGCCGATGCGGTTGGCAATCACGCCCGCCAGCTGCACCGGGCCGTAATCGCGCAGGCCGCGCACCACCGCACCGGCGGTCTGCGCCATGGCGGAGGCATCCAGCACCGCAAGGACCGGCACCCCGAATTCACGGGCGAGATCGGCGGAGGACGGCGTGCCGTCGTATAAACCCATTACGCCTTCGATAAGTATTGCGTCGGCCTGCGCCGCTGCCTCGGCCAGCAGGCGACGGCTGCGCTCCAGTCCGACCATCCATAGGTCCAGCGAATGCACGGGAGAGCCGCAGGCGCGCTCGAGCAGCATCGGGTCGAGAAAGTCCGGGCCGGTCTTGAACACACGTACCCGCTTGCCCTGCCGCGCCAGCTTGCGGGCCAGCGCCGCCGTGACGGTGGTCTTGCCCTGCCCGGAAGCGATCGCCGATACAAGGACAATGCGCGCGCCCTGCGCGAAACCATTCATCGCCCTACCACTCCACGCCCGGCTGGGCCGCGATGCCCGCCTTGAACGCATGCTTGACCAGCTGCATCTCGGTGACGGTATCGGCCACCTCGATCAGCTCCGGCGGCGCGGCTCGTCCGGTGACCACCACATGCTGCATGGCCGGCCGCGACTGCAGGTCCGCGATGACGCGGTTCACGTCGAGATACTTGTACTTCAACGCAATGTTGAGTTCATCGAGCACGACGAAGCCGATTGCGGGATCGGCGAGAAAGCTTCTCGCCTTTTCCCAGGCACGCTCGGCGGCTGCGATGTCGCGTTCCCGGCTCTGCGTTTCCCAGGTGTAGCCTTCCCCCATCGCATGGAAGCTGACTTCATCCGGAAAGCGCTGCAGGAACAATTCCTCGCCGGTGGACTTGGCGCCCTTGATGAACTGCACCACGCCAACCTTCATGCCGTGGCCGAGCGCGCGGATCGCCATGCCGAAGGCGCTGGAGCTCTTGCCCTTGCCGTTGCCGGTGTTGACCAGCAGCACGCCGGCGTCGCGCTTGGCGGCTTCGATTTTCTGGTCCACCACTTCCTTCTTGCGCTGCATGCGCGCGCGGTGGCGTTCATTGATGCCTTCACTGCCGGCGTCATTGTCACTGCCGGCGTTGCTGTTTTCTTCACTCATGGTTCATGTCCTCTGCGGGTAGATAGATGCGCCGCCTGCCATGCTGCACGATATCGATCGGGTAACCGAGGCAGGCGCTCAGCGATCCGGCGTTCATCACTTCGTCCACCGGTCCCGCCTGCCATTGTCCGTCGCCCATCAGCAGCAGCGCATGGGTGGCGACGCCGTGCGCAAGGTTGAGGTCGTGGCTGACCAGCACCACGGATTTCCGTTGTGTGCGGCACAGGCGTGCCAGTAGTTCCATCACGCTGACCTGGTGCGCCAGGTCGAGCGCGCTGGCGGGCTCGTCGAGCAGCAGCAGCGGCGCTTCCTGGGCGAGTGCCGCTGCAATCGCCACTCGCTGGCGTTCGCCCCCGGACAGGGTTCGCACGTCGCGCTCCGCGAGCGCTTCGACGTCGAGCGCACGCAGCGAGGCGCGCGCGACCTGGTAATCGGATTCGGCGTCCCAGTAACGGTCGTCCTGGTAGGGATGGCGCGCGGCCAGCACCGTTTCGATGGCGCGATAGCCGAAGGCATCGTTGCGGCCCTGCGGCAGGTAGGCGCGTTCGCGGGCGAGCGCGGTCAGCGGCCAGTCGGACAGGGCCTTGCCCTGCATGCGGATTTCGCCGCCGTCGGGCCGGCGCAGTCCGACCAGCGCGCGCAGCAGCGTGCTTTTGCCGGCGCCGTTGCGGCCGATCACGCACCAGCACTGCCCGGCTTCGACCTGCCAGTTCAGGTTTCGCACCAGATTGCGGCTGCCGATGTCGAGGGAAAGATCGATGGTCTGCATCGCTTATCTCCTGTGCAGCTGATGCAGCTGCACCAGGAATACCGGCACCCCGATAAGCGCGGTGATCACGCCCACCGGCAGCTGCTGCGGCGCTATCACGGTGCGCGCCAAAGTATCGGCCAGCACCAGGAAGCTGCCGCCGGCCAGCGTCGCCGCCGGCAGCAGCAACCGGTGGTCCGGCCCCCATGCGAAGCGGCAGGCATGGGGCACGATCAGGCCAACGAAGCCGATGCTGCCGGCGCTGCTGACGGCGCTGGCGGTCAGCAGCGCCGAACACAGGAACAGCCCCTGGCGCAGGCGGGCCACCGAGATGCCGAGCGTGGCCGCGGCTTCGGCATGAAGCGCCATGACGTTGATCGCCCGCGCAACGCGGATCGCGAAGATCAGCACGCCGGACCAGATGATCCAGGGCAGCCAGCGCAACTGCGTGGCCGACAGGTCGCCGATCAGCCAGAACACCATGCCGCGCAGGCGGTTGTCGGGCGCGATCGACAGCATCAGGGTGATCAGCGCGCTGCAGCCTGCGGCTACGATCACGCCGGTCAGCAGCAGCATCGGGGCATTCCCGTCGCCGCCGCTGCCGCGCAAGTCGCGCCGGGCCAGCAGCAGCAGGAGCAGGGCCACAGCGATGGCGCCGCTGAAGGCCGCCACGTCGACCACCCATGCGGCCGCCATGAACAGGATGGCGGCCAGCGCGCCGACCGCCGCGCCGCCGGACACGCCGAGCACATAGGGATCGGCCAGCGGATTGCGCAGCAGCGCCTGCATCATCACGCCGGCCAGCGCCAGCGTGGCGCCTGTGACGAAAGCCGACAGCGCGCGGCCGAGGCGCAGTTCCAGCAGCGTCGCCGCCAGCGATTCCGGCTTGCCGCGCAGCAGTTCGCCAAGCGCGCCGAACAGTTCGCCCGCCGACAGCGGCACCGAGCCGATCGCACAGGCGAACAGGATGGCTGCGCAGCCCGCAGCCCCCAGCATGGACAAAACGGCGAGCGCGCGGCGGCGCTCGCGGAAGGACGGCAGTGTGAGGACGGTGCTATGCACGTTGCCTGGCTTTCAGTGGATCATCGGATGCCGTAGCGGATGCCGACGAAGAGATTGGACCCGGCGTTATTGTAATTCCTCGCCAATTCGTAATCCTTGTCCAGCACATTGTTCCAGCGTCCGAAGATCGACCAGTTGGTCGCGACATCGTAGCTCGCGTAGAGATTGACGATGCCGTAGCCGCCAAGCCGGTTGCGATTGTTGGTGTCGTCGAAGCGCTCGCCGGAGAAGATGACTTCGCCGCCGGCGGTCAGCTTGCCGGCGCTGCGGTCGAGCGCCAGCGTGCCGTGCCGCTTGGCGCGGCGTGCCAGCTGGCGGCCGGTGGTTTCGTCCTTCGGGTCCTGCAGATCCAGTGTGGCGCGCAGATTGTAATTGCCGAAGGCGGTGCTGGCGCCGAGCGTCAGACCGGAAATCAGCGCTTCATTGACGTTGTACGCGCAGCCGAACCGAAAGGCTGCCGGATTGACCGGGCAGACCGGCGCGCTGACCAGCAAATCGCTCAGCCGGTTGCGGTAATAGACCGCGCTGTAGGTCGACCTGCCGTCCTCATAATACAGTCCCGCCTCGGCATTGCGGCCCTTCTCCGGTTGGTTGCTGGCAATGCCGAAGCCTGGGAAATACAAATCGTTGAAGGTCGGCGCCCGATAGCTGGTGCCGATGCTGGCGCTGGCGCGCAAGGCGCTGCTGAGCCGATAACCGTAGGACAGGCTGCCGGTGGTGTGGGAGCCGAACTGCGAATTGTCGTCATTGCGGATGCTGGCCGCCGCCAGATGTGCGCCGCGCTTGAGCTGGTAGGCAGCCGCAATCGAATCGGTGGAGCGCGACCGGTTGAGCGCCGAGGTGGTGGATTCAACTTCCTCGCGGCGGTGCTCGGCGATCAGCTGCAGCACATCGGTGCCGGCGACGGTGAAGCTGTTCTGCCAGCTGACTTGCTGCTGCGTTGTGTCGAACAGCGTGCGGCCGGTCCGCGTGTCGGTGACAGCCTCGTCCTGCGACTGCGATACCTGCAGCTGGCTGGTCCAGTTGGGCAGGAGCTGGTTCTTGCTGTAGGCGCCGATGGTCGACAACTTCTGCTTGATGCGGTCGTCGAAGGTCGCGCTGTTGTCGAATTGCGATTTCAGGTCGCTGTGCAGGAAATTGACCCCAATCTCATGGCCCTTGGCCAGCTCCAGGCTGAACTGCCCGCTGGCGCTGTCGTTGTCGTAGCCGTCGCGGTCGGCATTGAAGCCGGTGGCGCCGCGGCGGGTAGCGGAAAAGCCGTCGGATTCGTCATGGGCCGCCCGCAATGCGTAGCGGAAGCCGTTGCTGGAACCGGAGACGCCGGCTTCCAGGTTGTAGGTGCGGTAGGTGCCGATGCCCGCCGATACCGTCGGCGCGGCAGGCCCGTCGCCTTTCTTGGTGAAGATCTGGATCACGCCGCCGACTGCATCCGCGCCGTACATGGTGCTCAGCGGACCATAGACGATCTCGACGCGGTCGATCTGCGACAGCGGAATGCCCGCCCAGTTGGCGCCGCCGCTGGTGGCCGAGCCGACGCGCACGCCATCGATCAGCACGACATTCTGCTTGTTGTCCGTTCCCCGCAGGAACACCGAGGAATTGGTGCCCGGCCCGCCGGTGCGGGTGATTTCGACGCCGCGCTGGCGCTGCAGCAGGTCGACCAGCGACCTGCGCCCCGACCTGGCGATTTCCTCGGAAGTGATGACGACGTTGTCGTTCAGCACCTCGGTGGCAATCTGGGGCGTGCGGTTGGCGGTCACCACTACCGACTCCAGTTTTTTATCTTGTGCGAAGGCGGCGGACATGGTGAAGACGGAACCGATGGCGAGTGCCATGGCGAGCGGTTTGCCTGCGGCCGGGCGGCCCAGGGAGTCGGAGTAGATCATGTGAAAGTCCAGTGATTGACAACCGGCCTGCTTCCCCGCACGCCGGATTGAACGAAAGCGCCGGACGGATGAATTTTCCTGTCCGGGGCTTCCACCTGTTCTGGCCGGTATCCGGGCTGGCAAGGTCGAGCGGCCAGCCTTCCCATGCAGAACATGCACAGTGGCTTGAGGGGGCCGTCTGTCACTGACGAATTATTTCAGCGACGCTTGCTTACCGTTGCGGGGGCAGCACACGTTGGGCCTGATGAAGCCTCGTGTTTCCCGTTTAACTGCCTGCATGAACATGCAGGCGGGCACCATAACCCGCGTATTGTAAGGCTTGCAGTAACCCGCGACAACACGAAAGACGCTTAGGGCGCTGAATTCAGCCGGCGGAACTCCCCGGCCGGCATTCCAGGATGAGCAGTTCTCCATAAGCAATGTCATGGCGGCTTTGCGCGGCACGCAAGCCGATGTCGCGTGTCGGTCCGCCGCGCACGCATTCCTTCAGCAAGCGCATCGTGCCTGCATGGGCAACGATGACGGCCGCATCGCCATCCGCGTCGGCGGGCGGCAGATCAGCGAGAAAAGCACCGACCCTTGCGGCCACATCGAGCACCCGTTCGCCACCGCCGGGCCGATAGCCGGTCAAGTCGGCCGCCCAGGCGTCGACCTCGGCGCGGGGAATACGGTCCCATGGCTGCATTTCCCATGCGCCGAAGTGCATTTCGGCGAGTCGTGCATCGATGACCGGCTTCCTCAGCATGAGGCGGCCGGCCAGCGCCGCGGCCAGCTCGCGGCAGCGCCGCAGCGGGCTGGTGTAGATCGGCACGCCCGGCGGCAGCCGGGACAGCAAAGGCAGGATCGCATCGATGACGCGCTCCTGCTCTCCGATCGGCACCGCAAGATCGGTGCTGCCGTAGCAATGCCCGGGCTCGATGGAAGGTTTGCCGTGGCGGAGCAGGTAAAGGCGCATGCCGCTATTCCATCTATGCCAAGCGTCCGGCCGCCGCCAGCAAGGCAAGATAGCAGGCGACTTCACATGCCTGCTGCACGGCGCCGAGGCAGTCGCCGGTATAGCCGCCGATGCGCCGCACGAACTTTCGCGCCAGCCAGAGCGCGCAGAGCGCCATTGCCAGCAGCGCGGCAAGCAAAACCGGCCATGTCAGCCATTCCATCCACAGCAGGACGATGGCCGGCAGCAGTGCCAGCATCGCCGCCATCAGGAATTCGGGATGCGACATGCGCTGCGCGAGCGGCTTGGCCTTGCCTTCTCCCTTCACATAGTCGAGCCGCCAGATCAACGCGGCAGCCATCAGGCGCGACACCGGATGGGCCAGCAGCAGCCCCGCGATCAGGGTATGGAACGGCAGGAAGGCCAGCGTCGCGCACTTCAGTGCCAGCAGCAAGCCGATGCCGATCGCGCCGTAGGCGCCGATGCGGGAATCGCTCATGATCTGCAGCACGCGCTCGTGCGTCATGCCGCCGCCCAGGCCGTCGCAGGTATCGGCGAACCCGTCCTCGTGGAAGGCGCCAGTCAGATAGATGCCGGCAATAGTCGACAGCAGCACCGCCACCGGATGCGGCCATATCCATGCCGCCAGAGCGTAGACGGCGGCGGCGGCGGCGCCGACCACGATGCCCACGGCGGGAAAATAACGGCTCGCTTGTTGCAGCCAGTCCGGCTCGAAACCGACCCAGCGGGGTATCGGCAAGCGCGTGAAGAATTGCAGCGCGATGAAGAACAGCCGCAGCTGATGCACGCAGCGCATTGCGATCGGATCGGGTCGCTGACCGGAAGACTGCATCGCTCAGCCGTCCTTGCCGCTGACCTGCGCCGACTCGAAGGTGGCCATGTCGTTGAGGAAGTTGACTGCGGCGTGCAGCAGCGGCAGGGCCAGCGCACAGCCGCTGCCCTCGCCCAGGCGCAGTCCGAGCTGAAGCAAGGGGCGCGCGCCGAGATGGGCGAGCATGCCGGTGTGGCCGCGCTCGTCCGAGCAGTGCGAGAACACGCAGTAGTCGAGAACGGCCGGCCGCAGCCTGGCCGCAACCAGCAAGGCGCTGGTGACGATGAAGCCGTCGATCAGCAGCACCATGCGGCGCCGTGCCGCCGCCAGCATCGCGCCGGCCATCATCGCGATTTCGAATCCGCCCAGCGCGGCAAGAATGTCCAGCGGTTCGCTCGCCTGCGCATGCAATTCGACAGCCCGCCGAAGCACCGCCAGCTTGTGGGCGACGCCCTCCTCCGACAGGCCGGCGCCGGCGCCTACGCAGTCCTCCAGCGGCGCGCCGGTGAGCTTGCGCATGAGCGCGGCGGCGGCGCTGGTATTGCCGATGCCCATCTCGCCGAAGCCAAGCACATTCCCTTCCAGGCTATCAACCAGCTCGACGCCGTATCGAATCGCAAGCAGGCACTGCTCCCGCGTCATTGCCGCTTCGCGCATGAAGTTGCGGGTGCCATGCGCGACCTTGCGGTCCAGCAGGCCGGCGCGGACGCCGAAATCATGATTGACGCCGGCATCGACCACCCTCAGCGCGCAAGCGTTCTGGCGGGCGAACACATTGATCGCCGCGCCGCCGCCGAGAAAGTTCTCGACCATCTGCCATGTCACGTCCTGCGGATAGGGCGACACCTTTTCCGCGACCACGCCATGGTCGCCGGCGAATACAAGAATGGCGGGCGCGACAATGCGCGGCTGCACGGTGCGCTGGACTAGGCCGACCTGGCGGGCCAGCGTCTCGAGCATGCCTAGGCTGCCGAGCGGCTTGGTCTTGTTGTTGACGGCGGCTTCAAGCCGCGCCGACAGTTCGGCATCGGCGGTGGAGTCGACGACGGGAATGGACATGGGATCGTGCGTGTGGCTATGGCGTGGCTGGGACATCGGATGCATCCGGAACGAACTGGCGGAAAGGCATGCGAAAAACCCCGTCCGCATGGCGTGACGCGATCGGCGCGGACAAGCCTGCGCCGATCGAGCATTCCGGCCGGTATCCGGGCTGGCAAGATGGAACGGCCGGCCTTCCCATGCGGAACATGCACAGTGGCTCGAGGGGACCGTCTGTCACTGGCGGACTATTTCAGCGACGCTTGCTTACCGTTGCGGGGGCAGCGCACATCGGGCTTGATAAAGCCTTGTGCTTCCCGTTTAACCGCGGACGCGAACGCATCCGCAGGCACCAGAACGCAGGCAGTGTACGGCGACCGTCCCGGCCCGTCAAATCGCCGAGCCATTTGCGGACAAGCCCGGTAAACTGTCGCTCCAGCCATCCGGCCACGACCATCCCGTTATCTCAGACACGCTCCATGACGAACCAAGCCGACTACTACAGCCAGCAATACAATGCCCGCGCTTCCATTCCCGACCATCCCTACATCTTCACGCGCTGGCTGAAGGAGTCGATGCAGGTGCGGCGCTCCCAGGCAGCGCTGTTCGATCTCGCCTATGGCGAAGCCGCCGCCGAACGCCTGGACTTCTTCCCGGCCAGCCGCAGCGATGCGCCGCTGCTGGTCTTCATCCACGGCGGCTGGTGGCGCTCGCTGGACAAGTCGGATTTTTCCTTCGTCGCGCCTGCCTACACCCGCGCCGGCTTCAACGTGGCGCTCACCAATTACACGCTGGCGCCGCATGCCAGCATCAACGAGATCGTGATGCAGCAGGTGCATGCCCTTGCCTGGCTGTACCGCAACGCGGAACGCTATGACTTCGACCCGAAACGCATCGTCGTCGCCGGCCACTCCGCGGGCGCACACCTGGCGGCGATGATGATGGCCGCTCATTGGCCGGTGTTCGGCGCCGACCTGCCGGCCGACCTGGTCAAGGGCGGCATCCTACTGTCCGGCCTCTATGACCTGGAACCGGTGCGGCATGCCGATTTTGTCAATGCCGACCTCAAGCTGACCGAAGCCGATATCGCGCCGCTGTCGCCTGCGCTCATGCCGCAGGGCCATCCCGTTCCTTTCATCACCGCCTACGGCGCGCTCGAATCCGAGGAATTCCGGCGCCAGACCGAACTCATCGCGCGAGCATGGAACGCCGGCCATCGCGCCGACGTGCCGCTGCCCGGTCTGAACCACCTCACCATCTGCGATGCCTTCGCCGATCCCGGACACGCGCTCTGCCAGGCGGCGGTCGCCCTGATCAGGGAAATTTGATAGACGAAGTGGCAACTTTGCACCGAGCGGGGCAACACTTTCACCCGGTCCCGCCCAGCGCTTTCATCTTCATGTTGCGCAGAAGAAATTCGTGGCTGATAATCCAAGTAAATGGGCCGGATGCGCTTCGACCCTGACGGCCTCTGTCGCAGCGCGGTCATGCGACCCATGACCGCGCTGCGCCGCGACCGTCCGCAAGACCATAATGGAAAAGCTGACAACACAAGCTGACAACGAATGAAGGATGCACCGACATGACCGACGCCGCAGATGATCTTGAAGCCCTGTTTGACGAAGTAGCCTCGCAGCGCACGGAAACGGTCGCCGCACCTGCGGCGGAGCAGGAAACCGTCAGCCTGGACAACGAATTCGCGGCCGCCGGCGCAGAGCCGGCCGAAGCCGTGCATGAGGAACATGCCGATCCGGAAGACCAGTCCATGTACGAGCGCCTCGGCGGCATCGTGCGCATGCTGCACGATTCCCTGCGCCAGCTCGGCTACGACCGCTCGCTGTCCGACGTCGCCAGCCAGATCACCGATGCCCAGGGCCGCCTTGAGCACGTCGCCTCGCTGACCGAACAAGCCGCCAACAAGGTGCTCAATACCGTCGACACCTGCATTCCCGAACAGGAAGCCCTGCAGAAGCAGGCAAAGGACATGGAAGACCGCTGGGCGCAGCTGTTCGAAGGCAAGCTCGGCATCGAGGAATTCAAGGCCCTGGCCGGCGACTCGAAGCAGTTCGCGGCCGTGGTGCAGGAAGCCACCGAATCGGAGAAGGCGCGCCTGCTTGACATCATGATGGCCCAGGACTTCCAGGACATCACCGGCCAGCTGATCAAGAAGATCGTGCTCATCACCAGCACCGCCGAGAAGGAGCTGGCGCAGCTCCTGCGGGATAACGCGCCGCCCGAAGTCAAGGCCGCCATGGCGGAATCCAAGCCGCCGGTGGACCTGATGCAGGGTCCCGCCGCGCCTGGCGTTGCCATGGCGCAGGACGATGTTGACAGCTTGCTTGCCGACCTGGGGTTCTAATGGACGATATGCTCAAGGAATTCGTCGTCGAGGCGCTCGACCTCGCGACGAACGTCGAGGAGCACCTGCTCTCTCTGGAGCGCAGACCCGACGATACCGATACGCTCAATGCCCTGTTCCGCTCTTTCCATACCATCAAGGGCGGCGCGGGCTTCATGAATCTGCCGGCCATCGTGTCGGCCTGCCACCTGACGGAGAACCTGTTCGACGGCCTGCGCACCGGCCAGGTGCCGGTGACGCCGACGGCGATCGAAGCCGGCCTGCAGGCCAGCGGCTTCGTCGGCGATCAGCTCAAGCAGCTGGCCAACGGCGCGGCGCCCGATTCGCTGCCTGCCATGCCGGCGGCGCTGGAAGACATCCTGACCGCCGCGATCGAGGGCAAGTCCGCCGCGCCTGCGACAGCTCCGGTTGCGGCCGCCGCCGTGGCTGCCGATGAACCGGTAGCGGCAATGGCCGTTTCCGCCGCATCCTCAGACCCGGGAGAGTTCGTGGTCTCCGCGGATGGCCTCGACTGGGAAGCGCTGTATCGCGCCGTCGTGCCTGCCGGCACCCTGCCCGACGCGCCGACCGCCGCCGTGCTGGCCGCAAGCGCGCCGCCCAACGTGACGCCGCTGGCCAAGCCCGCCGACGACAAGCCGCTCGCCAAGCCGGCCGCCGATGACAATCAGCGGCCCATCACGAGCCAGGTCAAGGAAGACACCATCCGTATCGATGCCGTCAAGCTCGACGCGCTGCTGGAAGTCGCTGGCGAATCGGTGCAGGCCGCCAACCAGGCCAGCGTGCTGCTGGAAAAACTGACGCAGTTCAAGTTCGAAGGCCAGGCCGCCGCGCTGATGTCGACGCTGCAGGAAACCCTGAGCCGCGCCTCGCGCTATTCCACCGAACTGCAGCGCGCCACGCTGTCGACCCGCATGCAGCCGGTCGGGCGCCTGTTCCAGAAATTCCCGCGCCTTGTGCGCGAACTGGCCAAGGATCTCGGCAAGGATGTCGACCTCGTGATCGAGGGCGCCGAAACCGAAGTCGACCGCGTAGTGGTCGACAGCCTGTACGACCCGCTGGTGCACATGCTGCGCAATGCGCTCGACCACGGCATCGAAGCAGCCGGCGAACGCGCGGCGACCGCCAAGCCTGCCAAGGCCACCATCCTGCTGAAAGCCTGGCAGGAAGGCAGCAGCGTCATGATCGAGATTTCGGACGACGGCAAGGGCATGGACCCGGCAAGGCTGCGCGACAAGGCCATGGCCAAGGGTCTCATCGGCGAAAACGCGGCGCAGAGTAACGAAGAAGCCTTGCAGCTGATCTTCCTGCCCGGTTTTTCGACCAAGGAAGTGGCATCCAGCGTGTCCGGCCGCGGCGTCGGCATGGATGTGGTGAAGACGGCGGTGGAAAAGCACCGCGGCGCGATCCGCATCGATTCCGTGCTCGGCGAAGGCACCCGCTTCACCATCCGCCTGCCGATCGAGCTATCGATCGTGCCCACCA
Organism: Noviherbaspirillum album; assembly: GCF_035916955.1. Taxonomy (NCBI): domain Bacteria; kingdom Pseudomonadati; phylum Pseudomonadota; class Betaproteobacteria; order Burkholderiales; family Oxalobacteraceae; genus Noviherbaspirillum; species Noviherbaspirillum album. The sequence continues at coordinate 87,285 of NZ_JAWIIV010000026.1, forward strand.
TGCTGGTGCGCACATCCGGCGCGGCGCTTGCCATGCCGATGGCCGTGGTGCAGCGCGTGGTCGAGTTGCCCGAGACGTTCGATGAAGTCGGCGGCGCGCCGGTGCTGCGCGACCAGGGCCGTCCTTTGGCGGTCCGTTCCCTGGCCGCCATCCTCGGGTATGAGCAGGGCCGCGAAAAGGTGGGCATCGTCATCGCCGCACCCCAGCCTTACATCCTCGCGGTCGACGCGGTCGACGGCACCGCCGACCTGGTGATCAAGCCCCTGACCGCACTGGCGGTGCCGGGCGTCAACGGCACTGCCCGCTCCGCCGAAGGCGAACTGGTGCTGGTCATCAGCCTGGCCTTCCTGCTGGATGGATGCAAGATGTCGATGGCGAGCCGGCTTGCGGCATGACCTCTGAGGCGCGCCAGCAGGTATCAAGCTGCGAGAGCAGCTTGATACCTGCTGCTCACCTCACTAGAACTGTTTCATCTTAACTGGCACAGTTGGGACTAAGACAGAGCGCCTGTATATCTTAGTTCGGTGTCATGCTGCAAACACACTCGGCAGCGTCACCGACCTCTTCCGCTTCAACGTTGTAGTCTGCGACAACCTCATTGGCCAGCGTGTCTGCCTTGCCATGGCGTATCCACTAGGGCGGGTTCAGCCTGACCTGCTTGCCGATCCCGGACAGATTGCCCCTAGTACCGCGTTGCGGCTTCTTGCCATTGCCGTGGGACGCCGGGTCGCCATGTCGAGACGCCTCGCCTTGTCCCAGATACAGTCCGCCCCGGCCTTGATTAAGCCTGTCAGGCTGGAACCGCTCTAGCACCGCAATCATTTTTCCATCTTGGGATTGTCATATTTCGTTTAGCAACGCATTTACATTTATGCAATTTATTCGTTGCAATTTAATCAAGTTCTGCTTAATGTTCATGCAAGCCCAGCTGTAGAACCGCAACATCGCAGGAGAACCCCCATGTCGCTCAAACCATTCGATGACCCCACGCAGGACCCGATCAAGGAATTCGTTCCATCGTCATCGCCATCTTCCTTTTCCACACTGTCCGCGCTCGCCGCCAGCGCAGGCCCGCTCAATCCAAAACTCGCCAAGGCCGCCCAGGCTGCCAGCCTCGCGCAGCAAGCCGCCGAAGTCCCGCACATCGCCGGCCACCCGCTGCACGGCCACGCCATCCGCGACTTCGCCACCCCGGCCACGCCGTTCTTCCCCACCCTCGCCTCTACCGAACAGGCCGACTCCGCCGAGCAAAGCCTGGCCGCCTTCGCCAACATCCCCCAGTTCACCGACACCAACCGCCTGCTGCGCTTCTATTCCCCGCTGCCGCCCGACAAGACGCTCCTCATCGACACGCTCCATGCCCATGCCGCGCTGTCCGAAGCCTTCCATATCCGCCTGCAGCTGCTCTCCACCCATGCCGGCATCGAACTCAAGGAACTCATCGGCAAGAACGTCACCATCGGCATCGAGCAGGTCGACGGCAGCGAGATCTACCTCAACTGCTACATCCATCACTTCGCCTTCTCCCATGCCGTCGGCGGCTTCGCCTGCTACCACGCCGTCGTCCTGCCCTGGTTGTCGTTTCTCGCGCCCCGTGTCAACTGCCGCATCTTCCAGGATCAGACTGTCGAGCAAGTCATCGACCGCGTCCTGCGCGAGGACTACCAGGGCATCGCCGATGTCCAGTTCCGCCTCGGCGGCCAGTACGAGCCGGAGAATTACATCGTCCAGTACCACGAGTCCGACGCCCAGTTCCTCGCCCGCCTGATGGAGCGCTACGGCCTGTTTTATTTCTACGAGCACCGCGCCGATGGTCATACCCTGATCATCAGCGACGACTCCTGCAACGCCGCCTTCTGCCCGCCGCACGAGCATCATGCAACGGTCGAGTTCAACGGCGGCCATCGCACCCACCAGCGCGGCGGCATCACTCAGTTCGCGGCCCAGCGCAGCCTGCAGCCCTCGCGCGTGGCGCTCAACACCTTCGACTTCAAGGCGCCGTCCACGCCGCAGTATGTCGAGCAGCCCACGCTGGCCAGACAGGGTGACGTGCCGCAACTGGAAATCTTCGACGGCAACCCGGCCTTCGCCTACCGCAATGCAAGCGAGGGCGCACGCGAAGCGAAGCAGCGGCTGGAAGTGTTGGAATGGCAGGCCAAGCTGTTCGGCGGCGCCTCGGACTGCCGCAGCCTGAGCCCGGGGCGCAGCTTCAAGCTGAGCGAACACCACTGGTTCGACGCCCACGACGACACCGATGCCGACTTTCTCGTCGTGTCGGTGAGCATCGACGCCAGGAACACCTTCGCCGACCGCGGCAGCGCGCCGGTATATGCCAACAGCTTCAGCTGCATCCGCCGCAAGATCCCGTACCGCCCCTAATCCATACCGATGCGTATGGCCGCATCAAGGTGCAGTTCCCCTGGGACCGCTATGGCCGGCATGACGAGCGCAGCTCGTGCTGGATCCGTGTGTCACAGCCATGGGCCGGTGCCGGCTGGGGGACGGTTGCGATACCACGCATCGGCCAGGAAGTGATCATCGATTATCTCGAAGGGGATCCGGACCGGCCGATCTGCACCGGACGGCTGTACAACAGCGCGCAGCCGCTGCCGTATGCATTGCCGGGCGCNACAGCCATGGGCCGGTGCCGGCTGGGGGACGGTTGCGATACCACGCATCGGCCAGGAAGTGATCATCGATTATCTCGAAGGGGATCCGGACCGGCCGATCTGCACCGGGCGACTGTACAACAGCGCGCAGCCGCTGCCGTATGCATTGCCGGGCGCGGCGCACGTGATGGGCTTCAAGAGCCGCTCGACGCCGGGCGGGGGCGGCTATTGCGAGATGGTGATCCATGACAAGAAGGGTCAGGAGCTGATCAACATCCATTCGCAGAAGGACATGGTCACTACCGTGCAGCACACGCAGGCTACGGTGGTGAACGGGCCGCACCAGAGCACGACGGTGACGAACGGCTTTCAGGTGACGAAGGTGAAGAAGCGGGTTGAGCTGGAGTCGCAGACGGAGTTGATCCAGCTGAAGGCGGCGACGGAGATCGTGCTGGAGGTGGGGGCAAGCCGGATACGGATGGAGGCGGATGGGAAGATCACGATACAGGGGCTGCATGTGGATGTGATCGGGACTGACCGGATTGATTTAAATACGAATGAAAAGCATGTCTTATCTCCTAATGTGGGAGAAGCTTTGACTGAGAGCGTCCTTCATAAAGATGATACCGCGTCAATGACACAGACTTTTAATCGAGCCAATATTCACAAGGCAGCATATATCAATGGGGCCTCGGAACTTGACTCACTCAAAGTCGACCGTGGGCAACTTACCTTTGATGCGGAAGGAAACGACGATCCTAAGTCACCATATTTCAGTAGGCATCCACATTGGCCTGGAGGAAACTCAGGTGTGACGTTAGGACGGGGATATGATATGAAAATGCGTACTCCAGAAAGCGTATATAGAGATCTCACTAATGCAGGAATGAGTCCAGAACGCGCAGCAGCTTTAGCTAAAGGCGCGCTGCTTCAAGGAGAAGCCGCGAAAAAGTTTGCGTTGCAAGCTCGCTCTTCACTTGACGAGATATCTAGAGCGTGTTATGAACTAAGGAAGTAGCGTTCAGTCAATGTTGGGGATGAATGCACGCAAACCCTACCCAACTGATG
>NZ_JAWIIV010000027.1:0-89774 GCF_035916955.1 Noviherbaspirillum album
CTTCGTCGGTGATGGTGGAAATCAGGTCTGGCGACACTTCGGTGCCGTACAGCTCCAGTAGATGGCCCTGGATCTCCCGGACCGTCATGCCGCGGGCGTACATGCTGATGACATGATCATCGAAGCCGGGCATGCGCCGCTGGTGCTTGGCCACCAGCTTGGGCTCGAAGCTCGAGAGCCGGTCGCGCGGCACATCAAGCTGCAGTTCGCCACCCGGTGCCAGTACCTTCTTGGGTGATGTGCCGTTGCGGTGGTTCTTGCTGGCTTGGCCTTCGTTGTCCAGGTGGTAGGTCAGTTCGGCGGCCAGCATGCGCTCGGCCAGCATCTTCTTGAGCTGCCCAGCCAGTCCGGACTCGCCAAGGATCGATTCGGCATCCTTGTTCTGCACGGTGGCCAGCAACTGATCAATCAGTTCGACAGGGAACGGTGGCGGTGCTTTCTGCTTTTTAGGCTTCTTGGTAGTCATTGCATCGGTCATGGAACATCCCTTTCGGTATTATTTCATGACCCCGCTTTACACAGAAATTCTGACAGGCTCAGATACGCCCAGACTGTAAAAGGTATTCAATGAGAGTTTCGATAGCATTAGTAATTGCGTTCACTTCATATTCCGGTGTCGCAAGCGCACAAACAATTCCACTCTATTGCAAGGATTACATCGTCTTAACCGAAACGGCTGTCCAACAGCGCGATTCGAAGATACCTAAGGCTAAATCACTCCAGTATCTTGGCAGCGATGATTTCATGACTAATCGCGACAAGAAGGTCGTTGGCCAAATGATTGAGCGTGTGTATCAGAAGCCGAACGAGGGCCTTGCTTACCACGTTGAACAAACAAAAGGCGAGTGTTCGACCAAACTTTCTAAGGCGCGATAATCCGTCCTGCCGCCAACGTCTCCGGTCGAGGAAATCGATACTATGAGCTTCGGTGAAAATCAACCGCTTCTAGATGCGACCACACTTCCGTTATACGAAACCTCCGATCCGGAGGTCATAGCTCGCTTCGGCGCTTCTGTACGAGCTATCGTCATGAGCAACACAGATTATGCGTATCGATATCGACACCTCGCCGCCAAGCATAAGATGATGCCACCTCCAAGTCACTCGCGCATCTTCGCCGGTTATCTCGTGGTGCGGAAACTGGGGCGCAAGGATGAGTACGAGACTTGGATGCCTGATCATGCCTTTGACGATTTATACGTGTTGCGGGTGGCATAGTCGTCATCCGAGTCTTCGCGATAGCTGGCTTGCGGCTATGGATTTACCTAACACCTATACCCGCCCGGCATTGAGTACAGCAGTCCATCCATCGGTCAAGGGACTACGAGGCAATCAAAACGACCGGTTGAGTGGTGGTATTTTGTTGAATGCAAATGCGTACTCGGTAAGCGCTACCTTCTCAACTAGTTCGGCAAGGTATGGGAAACCTGCACTGTTTTTCAACGCAACCGTGTAAATCACCACTTCGCCTTCGGCAATTGCGTTCCTTATCTCCGGAGCAATGTAATCGCAGTTCCGAGACCATTTGTGATATTTGAACCGGGGTACACATTCGACGCCTTTGACGCCAGGCTCGTATATCGAGCCGAGGTGGTGCCAAACCCGCCCGCCGATGTCTTTTTGACTCTTTCCGATGTACCAAACGTCATTCGGGTTGTCTTTTGCATCGATGCGCCATTCCCCTATACCGGGACGTGTGTATAGATAGAGGCCACCAGCTGCGCCATTAGGGACTTTCGAGCCACGGTCGTGATTGGGATGCCATGGCTTTCCAAACTCAACCTCGATCGGTCCGAGCGCAGAGTCCCGCTGCGCCAGATTGACGATCGTTTCGTAGACTTGCCGAACTGTCATTATCTTCTCTTGAATACCGTTCCCTCAGGTCAGCATTATGGCATTGCGCGTTAGCAATAACACATCGACCGCCATCATGGAGCTTATAGACGCTAGTAAGTCATCACCGGAGACCATGAAACGCAATCACGCTGTTTCTTTCTTCTGGAGATAACACACTATGAAAATCGCACTTTCACTTATTGCCCTTGCCATGTCGATTAGCCTCACCGGCTGCGGTGAGCAGACCATTGAACTGGTTGGGTACCACACTTCCGTAGCTCGCCCCGCGGCCTCGATAATTGTCCGCGGTGACAAGGGCGTTCTTACTGTCGAGAACAGCCCGCTAAACCATTTCCCCGAGGCTGGAAAGCAATGGGAGCTTGATACCGTCAAGATGCCGGGCCGGTTAGAACAGCTGGCGCCGGCATATCAGTCCGCAACAATGCGCATCGCGCATCTGAAAACGGAGTTACAGTTTGTTGGCGCCGCCGGATATCTACTCTGCCTCCCATGCAGTAGCATAGGTTTGCCGACAGAATGGCACTTTGCTTCCAAGAAAACGTAATTCACCCACCAATATAACCACCATCAAGCCACCCTCTCATACGAGATGCGGTAGCTTTCTTCACTTCTGTTTCTCATTACCTCGTATCCGGCCATCCCAGCATGTCGCTGGACGACCATACCTAAAGGAGAAACACATGGCTACCACAGTCGTTATTCAACGAGTCCGCGAACCTAGCAACGACGAGTATCCCGATCTACCTGCAATCTGCGATGTAACTCTGCTGCAGGGCTCCGTCAGCGAAGCCGCAAGGTTGATGGAAGCTGGGTTGGGTGCATTTTTCGATGTCCATGCATTCAATGTCACGATCGTTGATGACACCTCATTGACCTTTCGTACCTTCGAATTCATTAACCCCGGCAAGACCTTCACCTGGTCGCTTTCCTATCCAGTTGAAATGCTTGTACAACAGGCCCAAGCGCGCGTTTTCAATGTCATCGAACGCCACATGCTCCTCGCCAGATTGGCGCATGCTGACACGCGGCTGCATCCCTTTGCGCATAGCCATAAAACGGCCAAAGCCGCCGGGGAAGCTCCGGTAATCATGGACCGGAATGGGCATGCCATAGAGATCGGCGCCACGTGCAGATACCTGAGTCAGGCAACGGGGAGGGAAGGTACTGGATGGGTTTGCGATCTCTCCGAACATCCCCTGCGACCCATTTCGGTCCGTCCGGACGATACGATCGGCTATTGGTCTGTTGGGATGATGTCTTCCGAGGTCGAACTGCTGCCTTCGCTCTAAGCGCCATTCCCCATCTCGGTAAAAGCACAAAACGTTCTTTCGGGCCCATCTAACAGATGGGCCTTTCTATTGGCTACAACGCTTCCAGCGGCCAATAGTGGCGGAACCCGCTTCCCTTCTATTCCAATGTTCGCCATTTCCGACTACCAGGCTTCGCGAGCCATAGGTACTTCACGTGACTTACTAACCCCACTCAGGAACCCCGTGGGATAGTAACCACGGGGATGTAACATGGATACAATTATCAAAAAGACAGTAGAAGAGGTATTTGGCATTACCGATAGCCAGTTTCAGCGCGCCGCCGTGCGTATCTTCCCGTCCTCTCCCGCAACACCCAAGGCGATCAACGGCTTTAAGTTCACAACGGACAGCCTGCGCCGACTAATGATCTGGTCCGCCTCGGCCTCCATTCCCGAAGGTCATTTTGACGCAGTGATGAAGCGCAATCTGATGATTTTCGGCCCGACTGGCTGCGGCAAGACACAGTTGCTCAAGGAGTTCTGCGCCAGAACCGGTCGGCCAATGTTCCGTTATCAGTGCAGCGAAGATTCAGAAGTCTCCCAGCTGTTCGGCACTTGGAAGCTGTGCAAGCCAATCGCCAAGGATGATGTCGATCCCGAGGCAGGGTTGCTGGAGAAAGGCGCTCAGGGTATTGCCAAGGCAATCGAGCGACTTGCCGTCACTGTCAAGCGAATGACCGGTGTCGGACCTGAAATGACGTTCGTCGACGGCCCGGTGCTTCGTTGGGCCAGAACGCCAAACGCCATTCTTCTGCTTGACGAGTGGGATCAGCTGTCGCCTACGGTCGCCATGAGCTTGAACGGCATTCTAGACGGAGATGTCATCGAGGTGCCGGAAACGGGCGAGCGTATCGCCATTTCAAAAGGGTGCTTGATCGCCGCAACAGGCAACACGAACGGCCGCAATTCTGCTGGCGGCAACGGCGGAAGCGCTGCTCTTTATAAGGGGGTGAAACGGCAAAACATCGCCTCTCTTGATCGGTTCTTCGTCATCAACGCGACATACCTTTCAGAAGCAGAGGAGAAAGAACTCCTCGAAAAGCAGGTCAAAGTACCGCCTGCAGCCGCAACTGCAATGGCCAGCCTGGCAGCCAAGATCCGCTCGCAGTTCATGGGCCTCAACGAGGATGCCGGCGCCAACGGAGAGCCTCTTGAGTTCACGATCACAACGCGCAACCTGCTCAACTGGGGCATGGCGTGGCAACTGCTGACGGTCACCGGTATGGACCCTCAATCGGCCTTCAAGGAATCCCTCAACATGACTTTGCTGGATTTTGGCACCACAGCCGAACGAAAGGCTGTCCTCGATGCTTGGGACACCATCATCGGTGACAAGATCTAACAGCTCCGCAATCTAACCCACCCCTGGCCATCAAACCGGGGGTTTCTTTTTTTGTGGCGAATTATGCATCCCTGTTGATCATAACGAAGTACAAGGCGTCGTCAAGGAATCGTGACTTGACCATACCTCCCTTAACTATTGGAGCGCCACGGGATAGTAACCGTGCCGTCTTGCACATGTTTGATCATCAGTTTCATGCGTTGCCAGAATCAAACGTGTCGTTACTCGATCAGCATGCCTTGCAAGGTATGGAATTGGACTTACCACCTTGCATAAGCGGGTTGGTAGCGACAGAGCTGGAAGTAGAAGAGATTCACATCTTCCCCGTCGCCGAGTGATACACGACCCACGCCCACCCACACCCCGCTACATGCGGGGTGTTTTTTCGTCCAACGTCCTGCCTTCCACCTCGATGTTTGCCATACCTGGACGTAACGTCAAACCAGCAACGATCTTGGACGCCACAACGGCACAAACACTTTACACGTGGGTAGCAACGCTACGCACAGAAAAGGACAAACTATGCGAAACAGCCTCAGTACGCTAGACGGCTTCGATGACCTGTTCGGATTTACCACCAGGTCTATCGATTCCAATCGGCGCCCGACCATCATTCAGGACACCGAACACCCGCTCTATCAGCAACAAACAGTAACGATGGCCACGGATGACGAGGTCGCAAATGCACTGGCTTCCGACGCGACTAGCAAGCGCATCATGGCGAAAGGGTTGATGCCGGCGGAGGGTCAAATCGTTGGGGTTCGCTTGAACCTTAACATTATCAAATCCAAAGGCGTGGCAGTGCAAACCATCCACTCGGGCAATAGTTCTAACGGTTACATGCGCGGCAGGGGACTCTACAATGGCTCGGCGCTTGCATATCTGAAATACGCTTGCCTGATTGACGCCTACTTCAACGTCAATCAGGTGGCCAGGGAAAAGATTGCTTCCGCTGCTGAACCAAAACACTCAATGGCATCGGTCGACGGTACGTTTTCACTGGCAGAGCCGAGTTTTGACGGAGTTGAGATTCGATTCGATCCAAAGCGCATTCATCTCTTCTGTGACGCAGATAACCGGCCTATCCAATACGCGCAATTCGTTACGGTCTACGCCAGCCGCGTTTACGCACGTGGTCGTCTGGTTTTTTACGATGAAACGACGGCACCAGCCAAGGTCGGCGTTTCGCCAAGTGCGGTAAGGTTCTAGCCTTCTCTCACGGACCATCCCAAGCCCTCACGCCCGCGCAACCACCGCGGGCGTTTCTCATTCTGGCCCTACCGCGCCGAGTGATCCTGGACGAATCCGTCTCGGTGTTATTCATTTCACACAGCGAGGCCTAAGCAATGTGGCCCTTTCTTTGACATCTAACAGGAGCTGTCCGGAACCTCCGGATTGAAAACTATGAATGAAATGCAAATATTGGACGACGTCGTTCTCATCGACGTAATCGTTGGCGGATCCACTGGCGAGCGCACCGTCGAGTCAAATGACTTCATCCGTGAGGTGGGACGCATGCTCCCGAAAGGGACCTTCTCTTGGATCTCGAAGTATCGGTCCGAAGCCAAACGGGAAATTCTCAAAGTCGGCGTCGCCCGCAAGGTCGATACCCGTGTCATCGGCTACTTTGTACCATCGAAGTTCGCCAAACAGGTTTCGGAGAAGCTGTTGTCTATCCGTGAGCAATTTCTGGTGGAAAAAGCTATCTTCCTTCAGAAGGTCCCGACGCTCATTGAAGAATAGGCGTCCCATCCTACGAACGCGATCGCCAAAACCAGCGGGGTGCTCCAGGCCGACCTGATCCGCTTGCACGCGCCGCGTCCCTCGGAACTCGATCGCATGCTCAAGTTCGCAATGTCGGCAACGATGGTCAAATCCGCGGGTGTTTTCGGCGAAGCTGACTCATTAATCACCGAAGTCAAAGGCTTAGCAGGGCAGGCCGCTGCAGAAATTGCGGACGACATCAAGGTGTCGTGGAAAGGTCCAGCAGGAGGAAAAACGACCTCGCGGGTACTAGGTTTGGTTCGTCGTATCAGGAACAAAGCCGACGCAATGGCGATTCTGTCTCCTAAGTTCACCGACCTGCGCGACATGTGCGACAAAGTGATCCAGGCAGTGCCTGCAACAGGAACGATCGAAGGCATTGAGTTTCTTCAGGTGTCTGCGCTGCTTGAGTACTGCAGCAAGCCTGAAAACATCTTGACGGTTCATAGCGTTCCGTTCGATCCGCTCGACGTCGTTGTCCTAGAACCAGAGAGCCAGGTCGTTTCCGACCCGGGAACTGTTCAAATGCCTCTTGAAAGCCTTTCTCTCATCTTCGGCACGGCTGATTCCATCCCGCCGTCCGTTGAGACCCCTACGCCCCCGCCACCATCCGTGGCAAACACATCGGCAGCCTTCCTTGAGTTCTAGTAGCTCAGGTTCCTAAAACAACAACGCCTCAGAATCCCAAAGGATCTGAGGCGGTTTTCTTTGTAGCACGACGATTTAGAAAGTCTTCTTGGTCTTGACCATCTTCTCAGCTAGATCAGGATTTTCGACTTCTGCACGACGTAGAAGCGATTTTTGGTACACCGTCTCATACAACATGACAAAACCTGTCTTGGTCGGAATAGACAGCGAATCCCACTCCTTGGCCGTCGGTGCCCAAGCTGCCCAAGATGGATCGACCTTCATCTTCTCATAGGCCGCTTTGAGGTGTGCGTTCATATCGCCAGGGAAGAAGTCCGATGGTTCCAGATAGTCTGCAAGAACCATGACTTGGACGATAGGAATATCGAGGAATTCCGCGATCCGTTCCATCTTGCCCTTGTCGAGCGAATTCATCTTCCGATGGCCATTCGTCAGCGAATTCCAGTAGATCGGCGTGATGCCCATAATGTCGGCGATATACCTATCACCGACACCGAGTTCAGCGATGCGTTGCTTAAGTCTTGCAATCAGGCGAAACCCCGGAACACGCAACTTCTTACTGCCGTACCCTTCCGGGAGGAGGTCCTCTTGGTTATCTTCAACCTCCGGTTGCGCAGTCACTCGGGTCTTTGCACGTGTCTGTTTGGTAGCAGTTTTCGGGGCTGGGGCACCGCCCGCCGCCGTTTTGTTCGTCGCCTGTCGAGGCATAACCGATCCTTTTTATCCCAAACGACACTGGTCTCCATTTCCGCCGGCTATGCACCAACGGTTGGGCATACGAGTGTCGCATTCTGTATTCCCAGTATAGCAAACGTAATTCTATACATTTATGTTGATTTTGCAAGATTTGGGCCAGCCAAGGGCGGCGAGCACGTAGATAAGGAGCCCTATTCGAGCAGGCCAGAAAGCGGAAAGCCTGATCTGGCAGTAAACGTCAATCCTGTTAGTATTGTTTATAATCGTTTGCGGTTATTGGTAGCTGTTATGTATAATATTTCCTAGCAACTACAATCGGAAGGAGTGTTCCCTTGCTGCCCTTAGACGCCAAACGCAATACTGAATCGTATTCCTACCCTAACGGGATGTTGAACATCGGCTGGATTGCCGGCGTTCTGCGGCATCCAGGAAACGGTACCTGTTTCATTCAACAGACCGCATCGGAAAATCACATGATTCCGATCGAGTTCGATCCCCGCAAGTCGCCGATCCCGAGGGATGTCAAAGAATTGGACATCGTCATGGCCTACTGTCACGTCATTGGATTCAAGGACGGTGACCAGCGTTCTCTCCGCCTTCGCGCGATTCGCTTCGAGGCCGCGAATACCATGCACATGGATAAGCGTTTCATTGAGGATCTCGTCAAGAAATGGGAGACCAAGGTGCACGACGCTGCCAAACGTACTGCTACGCCAGAAGCTATCAAGGCATTACAAGCCGCACAGCCTCAGTCAATCCAAGAGCGCCTCAGCGCTTTCGATTGGCGCGTCATGCAAATGAACCGCAACGCCTCGAATCAGGTACGTTTGGCCGGTTTTGTGCAGGCTAAATCACTTGAGCGCAATCGTGTGATCGACGGTAAACCTGTCAATGACCGACTGATAGTCCTGCTGCGCCAGACAGAAGATCCTGATAAGTGCATCCCGATCCGGTGGTATTCCCGTAACCTTGAGCCGCTCGCGAATATGCTGCGCCGCGGCCTGCCGATTTCGGTCTCGGGCGAAGTGCGATTGGACGTGAAAGCAGTAGGTGCACCTGATCCTGAGACCGGTGTCGCACCTGTCTCCAAAGTGCCATTCATTCAGGCAAAGGACTTGCCGGGCCCAGTCCCTCCTGACTCAGATCTCATTCGTATCGACCCCTGGTGGGCTGTTGAACTTTTCAACAACCTCGGCAAGCCGACAGCGCCGGCTGCTCCAGTGCAGGATGAGGCCGCCAAGGCTGCTGACTTCGCGGCTCAGTTCCAGTCGGCGAATACACAGCCCACCACTTAAACAACGCAGCAGTAGACCATCGATCCAGCCGGCGCTTTCACGAGCTCACGGCTGGATTTGCATTTTTGCCCCTACGTCGGAGCATACATTTGAGTAAAACGCTGATTATTGCGGAGAAGCCGTCGGTTGCGAAGGACATTGCGGTTGCCTTGGGAGGTTTTCAGAAGGAGAAGACTTGGTTTGAGCGCGAGGACGCCGTTATTTCATCCGCAATCGGGCATCTCGTAGAGCTTGATGTACCTGAGGCCGCGACTGGCGGTCGAGACCTTTCAAGCCTACCTGTGGTTCCCGACAAGTTTGGCTTACGTGTCATTGAGCGTACGAAAGACCAGTATGCGTTGCTTGATCGCCTCATGCGGCGCAAGGACATCACCACTGTCGTGAACGCCTGCGATGCAGGCCGGGAAGGCGAATTGATTTTCCGCCTTATCTATGAAATGAGCGGCTGCCGCAAACCTACCAATCGGATGTGGCTCCAATCCATGACGCCCGGTGCAATCCGTGCAGGTTATGCCAATATGCGGCCTGGTCATGAGTTCAATGCATTGGCAGACGCCGCGCGTTGCCGAGGCGAGGCTGATTGGCTCATAGGTATCAATGGAAGCCGCGGCATCACGAAATTACGGGAGAAGGAGACCCGTACTGCTGAGCAGATGAATGCCGGAAGGGTCCAGACCCCGACATTGGCGATTCTTGTCTTCTTAGAGCAAACAATACGTAATTTTGTGCCCCAGGACTATTGGGAGGTGCATGGGACCTTCGGCGCCAAAGCCGGAAACTACGATGCAAAATGGTTCAACCCACAAGCGAAGGAAGAGGGCGAGGAAGGTTCCTCATTCCGCATCCTTGACCAAGCCAAGGCCGCGTCCATTCTCAGCAAATGCGTTGGTGTGGTACCGACGTCTGTCATTGACACGAGCAAACCGCAATCACGGGCCGCGCCACGACTATTTGACCTGACATCTTTGCAGCGGGAAGCAAACAAGCGCTTCAAGTACTCCGCAAAGAAGACGCTCGACATAGCCCAGGCTCTCTACGAAAAACATAAGGTGACGACCTACCCGCGTACTGACTCGACGGCGCTGCCCGAGGATTATGTCGGCAAGGCTGCGGCCGTCATGAAGTGCTTCAGCGGGACAGGCTATGCGCCCCTCGCAGACAAGGTGATTGAAAATCAGTGGGTCAAGCCAGACAAGCGGATCTTTGACAATGCCAAGATTTCGGATCACTTCGCAATTATTCCCAATGGGCAAAAGCCCCAGAATCTTGACGCGCACGAATCAAAGATTTACGACTTGATTGTACGTCGGTTCCTCGCTGCGTTCTTTCCACCAGCGATCTATGAACAGACGGTGCGCATCACGGTGGTCTCTGACGAGTGCTTCAAATCGACAGGTAAGGTGTTAATGACTCCGGGTTGGCTGGAAGTCTATGGCACTGATGTCGACGATGACACCAAGACCCCGCGCCTGTGTGTGGTTGATCGAGGTGAGGTAGTCAAGCCTATCAACATGTCTGTAAAAAGCCTCAAGACCAAGCCACCCGCCCGCCTCACCGAGGCGACTCTGCTCAGTGCAATGGAGAGTGCTGGCAAGTTTGTCGACGACGATGACTTACGTGAAGCCATGAAAGGCAAGGGCCTTGGGACCCCCGCCACCCGAGCATCTATCATCGAAGGCCTGCTGGCCGACCAGGATAGCAAGGGCAGGCCGAAAGAACCGTATATCAGGCGGGACGACAACCACCTGGTACCGACCGGAAAAGGAATGGGTCTTATAGACTTTCTAGTGCAGAACAATATTGAGGTACTTACCTCACCGCGCATGACAGGCGATTGGGAGCAAAAGCTGCGGCTGATGGAGCAAGGTAAGTATTCCCGACCGTCCTTCATGGCCGAGATCGGAAATATGACTTCCGAAATTCTGAAGGTCATCAAGGCCAAGGCATCAACAATCGTTCCTTCTCCCGAGGCGTCGCTCTCCACATGCTGTCCTCTTTGCGCCGCCGACCTCGCTGCGAGCGTGCGCACTATTGATTGTCAAGCTGGATGCGGCTTTCAACTGTGGCTGTCGATTGCCGAGAAACAGCTAACCCTGGAACAGGCCAATACGTTATTGCGTGACCGCGAGCTTCCGGTTATGAGCGGCTTTTACAGCAAAGCTAAAAAGAAGAAGTTCTCAGCTGGACTTTCCCTCAACGATGAAGGGAAGGTGACGTTCGTCTTTCCAAAAGAAGGTGAGACGACGAGCGAACAGGGCACTAAAAGCGGCGAGCCTGTTGAATGTCCGACTTGCCATAAAGCTATGCGTCGTCTCAAAGGGTCCAAAGGTCATTTCTGGGGATGCTCTGGCTATTCAGAAGGCTGCCGCACAACGATGGACGATCGAGACGGTAAAGCTGTTCCGCGCCCCACCTCGAAACCTTCAGTCACAACCTTTCTATGAGAATCTACAACAATCCTATCGTCAGGGACATCATCATAGTTGCAGGATTCTGGTGGTGTGTCCTGAGCGTCCATCTTGCATATCAGGTCTATGATTCCAGCTATTCACTAGTCGAGAACTATGAATATTATGTGAGCCTTTTTGCTGGCACTGCTTACCATATGAAAATGTGGTTCGCGGGAGCGGTCGTAGGCGCCATCTTCGGTCTGTGGATTATCCTTTTCAAACGCACACAAGCCTTGAATAGAGTGTCACCATCGTCCTATCTAGGTATCCATACGACGATGGGAAAGGTTCCCTTTCTGGCCAAGGCTGCCCCGCGCGTGAAAGGCAAGAAAGTATTGCCTGTCACAAGCAAGGTCATAACGGGCTGGCTAGATGCTAACCGTGTGAAATACCCTCATCATGTCGCGATGTTCCATGCGATATGGGAAACGTTATCCGCGCAGCCAGACCACCCTGCAAGTCCCTATCGGGGTGGCCATGGGGGATTGAGGCTTTGGCAGCATTCCCAAAACGTGGCAGAGCAGGCGCTCCTGCGGGCGAAGGACTGGAAATACGAGGGAATCTTTTACAAGGAGCGTCGGCAGCGTTCGCTCATCATCCCGAAGCGCGATCCAGATTACCTGTTCAACGCCAACGATCCCTTGATTCCTCTCATCGCAATTGCACACGATTTGGGAAAGCTGGAGGTCTACATCCCTCAGCCGGATGGGTCCATAAAGTCGCTGGAATCAGGTAAGGGCGGCATACGTCACGACGCGCGTTCCGCACAAATGCTTTCCCGAATCCCTGAGTTCTGGGCCATTCCTTCAGAAGACAGATGGGCTCTGGGAAGGGTCGTTGCGCAGTACCACAACACGCTAAAGATGCGGGTCGATAAGTCTGGTGCCTGCTTCGATGACCGCATTGGATCGCTCGTGCAATTCCTACTCGACGTTGACCAAGCGACTGGAATGATGGAATCTGGCGCCAAGGAAGGTAGTGAATTGGTCATTACCGACGAGGACGTCACAAAGATCTACACCGCATTTGTTGAAATCGTCACCGAGCATGGGCGCATTAACGGCACCGGCGACAAACAAAAGGATAAGCACATCAAGATAGGCCAAAAACACGATGGCATAATCTATATCCGAGAGCAGCTTATAAGAGAACTGATTCTCAGCAAAATCGGCCTGTCAAAGGAAACGGGACCTGCGAAATTTAAGCCTACGATTGCGCTTCTACAAGCGTTGGAACAAAAGGGGCTGTTTTATGCCACTGTGAACGGGGTCGATTTCCGAGATTACCTCCCCCTCCAAACAATTGCATTCCACGACGAGGCAGGCAAGTTTCTGGCAAGATGGCGCCATGTCATCGGTATCCGTCTTCATCCCGGCGCTTACGACCTTATGCCCTTGTCACGGTTACCGAATTGCACGTCGAAGGTTCGAGTTCAGGGCCACTTTTACGGACACCAGCCGCATGTCAAAGGCGACATACAGCTGCTGGAGATGCTCCGTGCCGCTTTCGGACAAGATATGCCAGAGTTGGGTGAAGATTGTGACGATCCTGTGGTTGATCCTGACGTGGATATCGGAGATACCTCAGCATTGTCTATTGCCCCTGCGGGTCAACCCAGCACCATTGCAGCAACGCCAAAGCCTACAACCATAGCTGTAACACCACCAGTGGCACCTGTCGGCGAAGAGCCAGAGGTAATCCTTGACTCCGTTGTTGTTCCGCAAAAGCACGCCACACCGATGATGGAACACCAAAGCCATGTTGATGACATACTCGGAGACTTACCTGCGACTGTCACGAACATTGATATTTTTACTGGTCGAACGTTACCTGCCTCATCGTCGGCAAAAACGGCAGGGCTTGAAACCGTGGTGGATACGGCAGGTAATTCGGTTACGCCTCCGACTGCGAGCGTACGTCCGCAGCTTGACCCCTTCATTGCAGCTTCTAAACCGATGGAGATGCATAAGGACAGAATCGACGAGTATGAAGCAAAGTTTAGTAAGTCGTTGGACGCTTGGAACAGTCGCAAGGTTGAGTTCTTCAGTGGAAGACGGAAGGCTCCAAAACGTAGCGCCGATTCCTTCGTTCAAATACAAGAGGCTATCGCAAACGGTCAGTTGTTTGTTCTTCATACCCATAACGGTAACCGGTATGTGGAGCTATCAAAGGTAGAAGCGCTATTTCCCGAAATCGATATCGGGAGCCTTCTTGAAGCACAACGTGTCACTAAGGTTGAAGTAGCGAACATTGTCGCACTCGGCGTGCCAGAGAGAGTATAGGTAATCCAGAACGGCGCCAGGGAATGCCTGTGGCAGCCTCATAGAAAAAGCCCTGCAGGCAAATGTGCATGCAGGGCTTTGAGATTTTATTGAATGCGCGTCACAGTGATAACGCGATTCATATCTGACACACGTACAGATTTTCCGACAGCGAGCAGGGCGACATCATACCGATCTGCGTAGTTGTACCCATTGGATGCACAGAAGTGGTTCAGAGCCACATCAAATGGAAGACTGGTCTCAGTTTCTCCTACTGCCTCACATCGGTACACACGGCTCAAGGTAGAGTCTTGAGCGTCTTCCGCCATGGCCATGTCAAGTAGTCGTTTGGCATCGAGGCTATCCCAATTCCAATCCTCACCGCCTGCGTGATAGAACATCATCTCTGCCACACCGGTACAGAGCACGGAAAACTCAGGCTCTTCGCCTTCGAACGGTGGCGAACCGACCGCCTGGATATGCCACGCAACCAGCTGTTCCGCAGACATCCTTGACGCATTCTGCAGGAACTGAAACTGCGTGATGGTAGGCTGGTATGAGTCGTTCAGTGCTTTGACGTATTCATAGTCTTCTGATTGACCAATATCGCTGATGTACTCCATATCTTGGTTATAAAGCGTCAAGGAAAACCGGGGCCTTCCTTTTATCTCTCGCTTCGATGGGTCTTTGTAATCAATCCAAAGCCGTAGGAAATAGCCGTTCCATAGCTTGCGGACAAAGGAAGGCATCGTATCGTTATGCCAGCTTTCGTCGGTAAAGCCGTCAGGCAAACAGACATCCAATTCGCCAAAGGAAGCAAATTCGCGCTGGTAACGCGGCATGTCTGCCAATGGCACTGGGGACTCGGCTATCGGTTCACCGTCGCGATAGGCCTTGGATAGCTGTATCGGGATACACGATATGTCATCGGCGCAGTACCATCCCGCCGTAAGTCCGTATTGGATAGCATGTCGATCGAGACCATCAGACAACGCCTTCTTTGCGCTCTCCGTGTCTTTCCCGTACGCCTCAAATGAGAAGTTCGAGGTTTCCAAGGCTGCTTTGTAGAAATGCACAGTTTCCATACTTTCCGTTTTTCGTTTGGTTTTGTTTTTGAGGGAAGGGCGGCCCGATAAAGGCCGCGCATTTACATCAGAGGGGTTTTTGCAGGACAACGGTGATCGTCCTGACGAGGGTGCCACTGCTGCGGAAGGATCCTTCCGGATTGTCGTAATAGCGGCCGTAGGCACGGACGAAATCACGGAACTCTGTGGTTCGGCGGTCCTGACGATATGCTGCACCGGCAGCCATGATCGAAGTGAGCTTGCCGCCGGGCGCCAGGAGATCCCAAGCGTGTAGAACGTGCTTTATGTCGGCCTGCTTTGCGAACGGAGGGTTCATGCAGATTGCATCAAACCTTTGTTCCGTCACGAACGCCATGAAATCACCCATGACTGGATCGAAGCCGAGCGTTCGCAGGACATCGACGTTCTGTTGCTGCAACTCGACCGTTGTTACGTTGCCGTGACCAGTAATTGCTGCCAGTTCGACTGCAATATTTCCTATGCCGGCACTGGGCTCGAGTACAGACATGCCCGGCGCAATTCCTGCCTCGCGCACCAGGTTGAGCACCAGTTCCTTGGGCGTCGGAAAGAAGCCATGATTATCTGGGCGCTCGTACGTGCCCGTCTGAATTACGTTATCTATCAGGTCAGCAGGGTCGTTAGCAAACACGTGTCCGCCAGCCTTTCTATTCCATTTGCCGCCGATGGCCCGCAAGATCCTGTCCACCTTGGCGTAAGAACCGCGGTCAAGCTGCCGATGGAACTTCACGACAGTCCCAATGACTTCTGCTTCGGAGAGCAGGCCGATTGCACCCTGGTCGAGATCCGCAGGGCTCTGCGGGGAAGAAATCAATGGGTCGGGTCGAACGCCAAGTCTCAACTCGATTGTCTCGAGCGTGGGGCCTATCTGATCTATCGACGCCGAAACAGAGGCGACCGAGTCGGGCCCGGACCGCTGATGCGACAAAGTTTCGGAAAGCTCTGCTGCAATCTCAACCCAGTTGACCTCTCCTTCAACCCAGTACGAGAGGAACAAGCGGCGGCCCATGACTCCCGCGCGATCGTCATCATCGTTGACGACCTGAACTGAAGTGAAATAGCTCGCAAGCTTGACCGGATCAATGTCACCGGTGGCATTAGCGAACATGGACAGGTTTTGATGGATCTTCGCCTCCTGACTGATATAGAGCGAGGCGCAGTACGTCGCAGAATTACTGTAGCCCTCGTAGCGCGGAGCGGCGGCGGCTTTGACTGCATGAACTTCCTGAATTGCGTTTTTCATAACATCTCCTGAGTAGTGATCGGACTGCCAAGGTCCGGTATGCGTGGCTCTAGGTGATGGGTCACATGGACAAGCAATCAGGCAAAAGAAAACGCCCTCGATCCGGGAGGAAGGAGGGCGTCTTGTGGCGATTTGGGTTGTTTAGACTACTGAGGCGATACACCCTGACGACTGAGGTGTATGAATGACCTTGCCGCATTCTCGAAGCTCAATGCTGAAGCATTCCCGTCGTAGCAGGTGTTGGAGGTACAGTTGTCCCCAGGCCGAGTAGCCGCTGACATCGAGCGCTTCCAAGCCACTGTCTTTCACGTAATCCCGGATCGCCATGACTAATCTGGTGGCCAGTTTGCGATTCTTGTACTCCGGGTCAACGGAAAGGTAGCTCAAGGTAAGCGCGTCAGGCTCAAGATTTTCAAGGCAACATGCCAAGGCTACGATCTTGTCCGCATGCTCAATACAGAAAAAGATCTCTCCACCGAACAAGACGGTAGAAAAATACTGAAGCCGTGTCGTCATCGACTCGGCAGGGGATTCTCGAACGTTCTTCGCTTCGCCGGCACCATACCTTGCCATGAAGGCGTTGCCGTCGAGTCGGAACACGGGTGTTTCCATGACATCTCCTTTGATAGGTAAGCGGATTACTGGGAAAATTCAGCAAACCTCGCGAGAGAGTGATGCACCACATCGAACTGCAAGCGATGCCTCGCCCATAGCCGCCCAACGTTGTTCCGGGATATATGCGGGAACGGTCGATTGTTTGCCTGCCTTTGGCGCGTCGGTCAGCTAAAGGCAAACACTGCTACGATGTTGTCTTTCCTGTATCCCTCACTTGTGATGTCAGACGTACCCCTAAATATGCCGGCAAAGACGGTATACAAGAAAGGCGACTTACGCCGTATGCTTAGCGTACTCGGCGCCATCGCTGAGTTAGAACATGCGACGCTGATCCGAATCGCCGCCAGGACGGGCCTTTCAAACAAAACCGTTACAGCGTTGATCGAACAGGCTCGGGAACAAGCGGGGGTCACTATCGAGAAGGTTGGTCCTCAATACCGAATCTCCGACTGGGGATTGGCAATCCGGCCTGAGGGTGCCGCTAGTGCGTTGACAGGTGCGTTAAACGCACCTAGCATAGGGAGCACTTAGTTGTTAGGATCATCATGGACCCGTTCACCGTCACCAGCGCGACAGAACTCGCGCCTTCGCTCGATACTCTTCGAGCCAAGCACAGATTAACAGCGCGTTATGGGATCTACCGTAACCGTCTCACAGACAATGCAACGCGACATGTGAGAGAAGATCTCCCATACCAAGGATTGACCTACAACGAAGCGATTGCCATACGGGACCAGCTTGATGCAGCGGCCAAAGCAGCTGCGGGGAACCCTGCTTCTTCATGGGGTTTGACCATGCACTTTCTTCGACTTGGGGTGATCGTACTTTGCATGCAAATTAGTGCGCTTCGCATTAAGTTTCTCAATCAAATCAATAACTTAAATTTCATTCCATTTTCTGGCTGTGTACTTTTTGTGTACATTGGTGCGGTTTTGCTTGAGAATCCATGACGGAAACCGGTGTTATCTCGTTTAGATTGTGTGCAATTAAATGGCGCGTAATTGTTATTATGTAAAATGCTTGAGTAGATAGGGCGTACATGGCATGTCCGCGATGGTCGTTCTATATTCATCAAGCCTGAAGTCAGCGGACAAGAAAGTACATCATGAATGGGCAAGAAAGTCCGAATATATTCTTGAGGGCATAGTTTTCGGGGCATTCGGACTTTGTTGCCCACTTCATTTCAGTGGACAGAAAATTTAGACTTTCTTGCCCGTTTTCGGCCACAAATCTTTCGACGGTAGTTTAATCATCCAACGGTTCGACGATAGCCCCAAAAACCAGCAAATTTTATGGATGAAGCCATAAATTTGGTAGCAATTGGGTTTAAACCATCATTATCACCGTTTAAAATAGGAATTCCTCCAACTATTGCTGACGCACGTTCGCCAGCCTGCCTAATGATCACAATCAGCACATCCAAAGGCCTTATAAAGGTAGAAAACTGGGATGAGATTCAAAACCGCTTCGGGTTCGTAAAGGATCTCGACGCATCAGCGCACAAACTAGACACCATCATTGGGCGCTATAAGTTTGAAGATAAGGTTGCTTGTGGTCTGTCGCACTGTCGTACTCTGCATTCACGAGGGTACATCGTAACGACCAAAGATGGTCACGAGACGAACATTGGCAAAGACTGCGGCAGGAAATACTTCGGAGTGGATTTCGAGATTTTGGCTAATCAATTCGACCGCGACCTCACCGAACAAGAAAACAGAGAATTTCTCTGGAATTTCAAGCTCCGGTTGCCAGAGTTGCGGGCCCGTATTGAGGCGATGCGAAAAGGAGCCAAAGGTGCAGATTGGGTGCATAGATATAGTGATCTACTGATTACTCCTTCCACGCGTTGTCCGAAAGAGATTTCCAGACAAGTAGCTGACATGGTGAAGACCAAGTCTAATTCCCTCATCATTTCACGGGAAGCTACGGAACAGGAGATCCAGAAAATGGAGAACGATCAGAAGAAGTCTTTACCAAGACCGCACTATGTTCATGAGACGATTGCCCAAATAGCAGGCCTCGAAGCACTATACCCGGAGAACAATCTCAAAAAGCTGCTGGTGCTGGACTTGGAAGAAAACATCAAGGCTCTTAACGACCTGAACATCGATCTACTGTCATTCGAGCAGTTAAGTCGTTGGAAACGATGGGCAGGAACAGTCGAGAATGTGCTTGAATCGGCAGCGTCCATTGTCAGTACAGGGCACGTACTTCTGACTTATAAAAATCTCAAGCCTCTTGTCAATGTGTTGACTGACCACCGTGAGATTCCGTTTTTCGAGGGTTTCCTCGCGGCCCTCAACGGGACACCGGTACATAGCTAAGGATTTGCGAGGCTTTTAGATTGGCGAATGGTTTAAAGGCCTCGTAGCTCTAGTGATGTTCCACAGTCACTTATTACAAAAGCCGCCTTGGTGGGAATTGGTAGCAACTTCGGCCGGTTTTTTGTGCGTTTTATCCAATTCGTAGTCCTTTTATGCTTTTCAACAGTTTTTAATAAGAACCCGTAACAGGCGTCATAAAACCTTCAAAGGTTAGTGGATACTTCTTTCTTACGCCAGAATTAGTGAAGGACTTTACATAAGGAAACTTCTATATTTTTTTACTTGCTGGCTCGCCCCAAGTTACGGCACCTGTCACCATTGGCCAGGTTGTCCGCATTAGAATCGCTGCTTAATTCCTGATCCAGATGAGTCGGTTTAATACCGGCCTCCCGCCATACCGAAGATTTACAGCGTATCGGCATTTTGCCTGCAATTGCAACTGCTCTTGCTCATCCAATTGAAACATCTTGTTCCGATCCAACTGCCAGCCTGCACGTTTGAGCAGCACGTGGATCCGTCACTAGCCATACCCGCACGCGCCAGCACACGATTTCACGCATGCGCTACCTCAGCGCCACCTACGGCTCGTTCAAGCTTGAGGACTACTGAGTGCAGCTAAAGCAGGGCGACAGATCCAATACCGTAGTCTTAAATTCTCGTCGCGGTACTGTCATGGTCGGTGCCATCGTGAGATGACCGACTGACTGTGAGGGTATCTTTGTAGTTTTCCGAAAGCCGGTACTTGTATTCCTTCGGCTAAATGGAAGCACCTATCCGGTCCGTCAATGCTTCCCCATTGATGATCCCCCCACAAATCAACGAGTGAAAGCTTGCAATTCATATTAGCTAGGGTGACGCTGTACCAGCGCTTTCAGCCGTGCCTCAAGCTCAAATAGCGAGTACGGTTTGACGAGATAATCGTTAGCTCCAACGTTGAATCCGGCAGCGATATCCGCGTCCATATCACGGGCAGTCAGCATCAAGACTGGAGTTGCGATGCGGTGTTCAGAGCGTAATCTTTGGCACACTTCCAAACCGTCCAAATCTGGAAGAGAAAGGTCCAGAAGGATTGCATCATGATGTTTAGCTAGAGCGCGCCTGAGGCCGATGGTGCCATTGTGTGCAACGTCCAATTTATAGTCTAGTGGCTCTAAATATGCTGCTAGGTTGGCAACGATATCTAAGTTATCTTCGATGATCAGAATATGCATGGGTTTAACAACTCCTTTACATCAAATTGTAACTTGCCTGCAACTATTGCAGTCGCTTGGCGGTAAGCCCGATGCGTTTTCAATATTCGACAGCCGTCTTTTGCAGAAAACTAGTTCGCGGCCTTGTCTGCATCACTGGCTTGCTCCAGGATCTCTTTACCGCCCAAAAAAGCCACCACGACGACCACCAAGCCAATAAGAAGGTCTGGGATGGGGGATTTGAAATACATGACGGCCAAGCCCGAGAGGGCGATGCCCGCGTTAGAGTACATGTCATTGGTGGTGAACACCCATGACGCTTGTAAATGCACACCTTCCCGCCGATGCGAACGCAACAAACGCAGGCAATAAAGATTGGTTAGCGCATTAGCGATCGCTGCAATAATCATTATCATGCCTGCGGGCTCTCCTCCGGAGAAAAACCGGCGCATCACTTCGATCAGAAGCCCGAACGACAGCACGAACAGAAATAGTGCCGACAGCCGCGCGACACGTGTTTTGGCAACGATAGTACGACCAACTGCGTAGACACTAACCGCATAAACAAGACCGTCCCCAAGATTATCGAGGGCTGCGCCCATCAGGCCTGTGGAATGAGCAAGCAAGCCGACGATCCCAATGACGATGGCCTGTCCAATGTTAATAAAGAGTACCTGCATTAGCGTCCTACGCTGTGCGGCATCTCTGGCATCCAATGCAATCTCACTCTCTTCGTCATCTCGTTTCTTATCCATTGCCATCCTTCATGAATGCCACTATTGATCAAACTTTCCACATGCCGCCCCGCCCCTGCTGCCAACGTCATGCATGCCTGAATTAGTAAATCGCCGGCTGCCTCATCGTTCCCCTTAGCAGATTGCAGATGTAACGCCTCTCCTTCTCTTATCGGCATTGGCGCTCAACTGCCTGGATCACTGGAGCGCGCCGCTGTGCAACGCGGCACTGCACGCTTGATTCGATGGTGCCACTTTACAACCACAAGCGCCAAGGCACCGAGCAAACCGGTCGCGGCAAACAGGTGGGCTGGAGTGTTGCCAAACCTGACAAACGGCGTCCTACCAGCGCGACCATGCGCCATGGCGTTCACGATCGACGCCTTATGCGCCGGCGCCTGACGTACCACTCGGCCCCGTTCATCAATGACCGCGGTGGCGCCTGTGTTCGTCGCCCGCAGCATATAGCGCCCCGTTTCGAGCGAACGCATTTGTGCTATTTGTAGATGCTGAGGGATCGCCAGGGAGTCACCAAACCAAGCGAGGTTGCTCATATTTACCAGCAAAGAAGACTGCGGAAGCGCAGACGCCAACTCTTCGCCGAAGACGTCCTCAAAACAAATATTGATAGCAACTTTTTCACCGGCCAATGACAACACGGATGGTGCAGGGTCGCCGGCCGACATATCACTAAAAGGAATCTGCAGAACCTTTAGCAGCCCGCCCAATATTGGCTTGGCCGGAATATATTCTCCGAAAGGCACCAAGTGCCGCTTACGGTACGTCTGCACCGCAGAGACACCCGTGCTGATGGCACTATTGTAGTATCGGCCATTTGTTTTCCCTGTGGTCCGCTCCACGACGCCTACAATGATATCGGCCTGTCGGCGCCGCGCGAAGTCGGCAAGATGCTGTCGGTATGCTGCCGGAATCTGGTCGGCATACAAGGGTAGCGCTGTTTCCGGCGTTACAATCAGTTTGCCGGTGCTTTGTTCAATCAGCGAGCGATATGCGTTCAACGTGTATTCCAGCTGCTCCGGCTGCCATTTCAGGTCCTGCGCAATATTGCCTTGAACAAGTGACACGGGAATGGGAGCACCTGAGGGAGTCGTCCAGGCGATTAGCTGCAATAACGCGCCTCCGCCCCAGATTGCGCATAGTATTGCAAGCAGCGACAGACGCGCTCGGGCCGACGCAGGTGACAAAAACGCATACGCCAGCATTGACCCGCTGGCCGCAACAATGGCGGATAAGCCGTACACACCCACGATCGGAGCGAATCCGACGAGCGGACTGTCAGGGACCTGCGAATATCCGACTGCAAGCCAGGGAAAACCGGTGAACAGCGTACCCCTCAGCAGCTCCGACGCCACCCATATCGATGGCATGACAAAAAAATATACAGCCTGTGACCTGTGGCGAACCAGCCAGCCAAGGACGCTGGCGAAGGCGATGAACAGAGCCAGATACGCACAAAACAAAGTTGTGATGACGACCGCAGCTGCGGTGTTTAATCCTCCATACTCGTGCAAGCTGACATAGACCCAGCTGACGCCAGTGCCAAACGTCCCCATGCCAAAGACAAAACCTACCAGCCCTGCAGCCCGCATTGACTCCTGTCGGGCTACAACAGCAAACAGGACGGCAAGAGCCAGGACCGGTACTGGAAAGGCATAGAAGGGAGCGTATCCTAGCACCGCGAGCATGCCAGCCAAGAAGGCATACGTGCTCCCGCGCACCAAACTAAGGCCTTTAATCTTGTTTATGCACGCACCTTGTCGTTTGACACACTGCTGAATGGCATTTGCGTGAATCATGCACACCTTTTGGCATTTGTTTACTGGTCAACTCTGGCATAGTGTGCCGCCGGCATCGAGTGTTGGTTTCCTCAAGGCTGCGTGTTCGGCTAACGCTTTGCCTCAACCGGGAGGGCCTTGGTTTCAGGCGGATAGCAAACACCGAGCAATTCATAACAGCCCTGGTATTTGGCGATAATGGCTGGTACGGCGCCCTTCCCTTCGAGATGCACCGTGACGACAAACGGCTTGGTATAGACCTCGGAGCGGCCAAACGTTTTGTCTTGCTTGATAACTCCCGGCGGGTAATCGATACGGCTAATACGTACTCCCTGTGCATTCTGAAGGGAGATAGCAAGACGTTCCCTGTACAGGTAATAATTCGGCCGTATCGAGTAATCCACGGCAATCCTTGTCGCATCCATTTGCCGTACCTTGACGCTGAAGGCTTCATCCGGCGAGACCGGTTCCGGCACACGTCCTGTTATCTTTTCGAATAGTGATGGAGTCTGTGCGAATGCGGTCGGAGCTACAGTAGTCAACGCCGCTGCACATAGTGCCGCTTGTAGCAACAGTCGCAGGTCACAGTGGGTAGACAGGCACGCTTTCATATCAGGTTTTCTCCAATTTCGGCGTCTCGCGCAAGGTGGCAAGTACCATGAGGGCAGCACCGCAGACAATTCCAATATCTGCGATGTTAAACGCTGGCCAATGCCACCCGCCAACGTGGAAATCCAAATAATCGACGACATAGCCGCGCAGACCACGGTCAAACGCATTGCCAAGCGCCCCTCCAAGAATCAAACTGTAGGCCACGGCCTGCAATTCCGGTAGCGCTTTGCGTAGCTCCAATGCGAGCCATATTGAAATGACGCAGGCCAATACGATAAAGAAGTATCGCTGCCACCCACCAGCATCGGCGAGAAAGCTGAATGCAGCGCCAGGATTACGGGCGTGCACCAAGTTGAAGAAATCTGTGAAAGGAATGGCTTGGCCATATGGCATCCAGTTATGGACAGCCGCCTTTGATCCCGCGTCCAATAAAAAGACCAGCAGCGCTACGACATACCACTGCAAGAACTTTCCCGTTGGGTTGTTACCGCGGGTGATTGTATAGACTTTATTGTTCATGATGTTCCTTAAGAATCGGCCGAATCCCAGTCGATTCGGGAGCCGGTTTAACTGTATTCGGGCTAGCGCTTTCCGGACTGCAGGCCGGTAGACGGCCAAGCAAGTGCACAACCGGTACTACCGCGATTCGTATCCCTTGTCCACGTATTTCGGCCCAATCGCTGCGGGCGATTGCCACCCGCAGCATCCACAGGTGCGCGACGAAGTGCGGGCCCAGTAATAAATGACCGGCGATATGTGCCTGCTGAAGCAAGGCAAGGGACCGGTCCAGGTTGCCCGCAGCGAAGGCAAGCTTCGCCTGCACGAGGAGGCGGTGGAAGTGAATTTGCGACGCGAGGAAATTGCCATCCTTGGGTAGGCGTAGTACCAGCCGGGTTGCCAACCATGCCGAGACCATCCCGATGAGCGCCCCGGTCACGACATCTGTTGGGAAGTGAGCGCCACTGGCAATACGTGACCAGCCCACCCAAACGGCGAAGATGGGCAGGATGCCACGGTACGCTGGTCGAAACAGTGACCAGAGTACCACGGACACCAGGCCGGCATAGCTGGCATGCCCGCTTGGAAAACTGTAGTGATCGGATGGTAAGCCGATGACACGTACTTCAGCGCCGAGGACAGTCAACGGGCGGGGATAGTCAAATCCCAGTTTCAATGTGGCTACAATACACCACGCCAGAACATAGCCGGTCATCAGGCGTCTGGCCGTCCACTGCAGTTGCACCGCTGTGTCATGCTGATGCCAATCGCTGGCCATCTTTGCGGTCAGCAGCAATATGCCTGCCAGAACCGGCATTGCCGCGTAATCGCCGACGGCATTTCCAATGGCAGCAAAACTGTCAGTAAAATCGCTTCCACGCTGGTTGATTGCCTTGAACAACGCCAGGTTCCAGCCATGCCAATCATAAAGCAGCGCCTTCAGGCTCATTTACGCAGCAATCGCAATCCATTGAACACCACCAGCAAGCTGGCGCCCATATCGGCGAATACAGCCATCCACATGGTTGCATGGCCGGTGAACGTCAGAATAATGAAGATCGCTTTGATGGCCAGGGCCAGGACGATGTTTTGCGTCAGGATGCCAGAAGTGGCACGGGATAGACGCACAAAGGAGGCCACCTTGCGCAAATCGTCGTCCATCAGCGCCACATCTGCCGTTTCAATTGCCGTATCGGTCCCCGCGGCACCCATCGCAAAGCCGATATCGGCCTTGGCCAGTGCCGGAGCATCATTGATGCCGTCGCCGACCATGCCAATGGTGGCACCGCGCTGGCCCAACTCTTCAACCACACGCAATTTTTGTTCTGGTAGCTGGTTGCCGCGTGCATCATCGATGCCGACCTGCCGAGCGATCGCAAGCGCAGTATGTTCATTGTCGCCAGTAAGCATGATGGTTTTCACGCCAAGCTCGTGCAGCTCCGCAATCGCCTGCTGACTGGTTTGCCGTACCGTGTCAGCCACACCAAAGAGTGCCAGAACGCGGTCTGCATTGCCTAGCATGACCGCGGTACGGCCCTGCCGCTCTAGCGCTTCGACCTTGCTCGCTACTTCCTCGTTCAGTTGGCCACGTTCATTCGCCAGGCGTTGATTGCCAAGCCAATAGGACACCTGATTCATCTTACCTTCAACACCACGCCCCAACAACGCGCGAAAATCATCGACCTCCAGGTGGGCGGCGGATTGTGCGTCGCCATAGGCGGCTACCGCATGGGATACCGGATGGTCTGAACGTGAGGCAAGGCTGGACGCAAGAGCCAACACCAGGTCTGGGCTCGAGGCTAGCGGTTGATATTCGGTCACGCTCGGCTTACCCAGCGTGATGGTTCCGGTCTTGTCGAGTGCCAGCCAATTCAGCTTGCGGCCTTGTTCGAGATAGACACCGCCTTTGATCAGGACGCCCTTGCGCGCGGCTGCGGCCAGACCGCTGACAATCGTCACCGGGGTGGATATGACCAGTGCACACGGACAAGCGACCACCAGCAGAACCAGTGCTCGGTACACCCAGTCATACCATGCTTGCCCAAATGCCAGCGGAGGCACGACGGCAACTAACAAGGCGACAAGAAAAACTGCCGGCGTATAGACCTTCGAGAACTGATCGACAAACCGCTGAGTCGGCGCCTTTGTTCCCTGTGCTTCTTCGACTGCATGGATAATGCGGGCCAGAGTCGTGTTGTCCGAACGTGCAGTGACTTCGAATTCGAAAGACCCGGCTTCGTTGATGGTACCGGCAAAGACAGGATCGCCGACTCCCTTCTCCACCGGTACGCTTTCACCGGTAATCGGTGCCTGATTAATCGTCGACTGGCCACTGACGACTTTGCCGTCCAGCGGGATGCGCTCGCCCGGCCTGACGCGAACCTGCGCGCCAATGGCAACCGTATTGGCGCTAACCTGCGTCCAGGAACCGTCAACCTGACGTACCGTTGCCGTCTCCGGTGCCATATCCATCAACCCGCGAATGGCGTTACGTGCCCGGTCCAGCGATTTTTGTTCGATCAACTCAGCAAGGGCGAACAAGAACATGACCATTGCCGCTTCCGGCCACTGCCCGATGATCAATCCACCGGTGACCGCAATAGACATCAACGCATTCATGTTCAGATTGCGGTTCTTGACCGCAATCCAACCCTTCTTGTACGTGTCCAGTCCGCCGGAAAAAATCGCTCCAAGCGCCAGCGCGATGACCAACCAGTTGGTACCCCCGTTAACCCAATGCACGACTTCCGCAGCCAATGCGGAGGCGCCGGAAAATGCCATCGGCAACCACGCATAACGAGACACTGGCGACCTTGCTTCGTTCTCGCTTGCAACCACGGAGGACTTTTTCTCCGCCGCAAGCCCAATCTCCTGTAATGCACGCATGGCGGCATCCAATGCCTCCGGTGCATGCGTCAGGGTCAGTGTGCGCTGCATCAGGTTGAACTGCATATCCTCGATGCCAGGCATGCCGGTGAGGCGCTTGCGTATCAACGCCTCTTCGGTCGGGCAGTCCATCTTCGAAATGACTAAGCTCGTTCGCGTGCCACGGTTGCCTCCAGTAACTTCTTGCGCTTTCATCCCGATGCCTGACAAGGCCTTCATCAGAGGTGCGGTGGATTGCATCGTGTGGCTAACCTTGAGGGTGCGCTGCATCAGGTTAAAATCCAGTCCCGTAACGCCAGACATCTTGCCAAGGCTTCCACGTATCAAGGCTTCTTCGGTCGGACAGTCCATGTTCTCAATACGGAACATCGTTTGCCTGTCGCCCGACTTCATGGTCGTCGGCCGACTCAGGGAAATGGCAGTCATGCCTGTGCAGCCACAGGAGTCTGCAGGAGACATGTCGCTGCTGCAGTTTGAAGCTTCCCCGCTGCCTGGCTTGATATGCCTGTCTGAGCCTTCCTGCGGTGCAAAGCCGATGCCGGTTAATGTCTGCCTCGCCCGTGCCAGCACCGCCGCTGTACCAGTCAATGTCAACGTACGTTGCTGCAAGTCAAATCTCAATGCATCGAGGCCAGGCTGGTTTTTCAAGGCGTCCCTTATCAGGCGCTCCTCGGTCGGGCAATCCATATTCGGAATAAACAACGTTGCTTCTTCATTCGTCAACGAACTTGTTACCTCGGACGCCTCTTCCGCGTTCATGCCCACCGCCGACAATGCGGAAAGCAACGGTAATGGCGATGGCAGCGTATGGGATACTGTCAGGGTACGCTGTTCCAGATCAAACGTGAGTTCGTGAACACCGGGGATATTTCCTAGACCATTGCGTATCAGCCGTTCCTCGCTGGGGCAGTCCATGTTGAAAATTCTGAACGAGGTCTTGGTCAAGGGTGCTTCCACAACCGGCTTCACCGAGCTTGATGCCGTAGGATCTGCCAATGAGGAGGTGCAAGTGGCCGCGCAGGCGGGGACCTCAGCGCTGTTCTGAGGTTGTGGCGCAAACCCGATATCAGCGAGCGCTTGCAAAATTCCATTATCCGCACCAAGGCTGTGGGTAACGACAAGGCTTCGTTTTTGCAGGTCAAATTGCAGGGCCTCGATCCCGGCCATCGTCTCAAGGCGTTTCCGGATCAACCCTTCTTCATTTCTGCAATCCATGTTAGGAATGAAGAAATTCGAAGTCACGGTGTTACCCGCCTTTGTGCCAAGTTCTCTGGCTTTCATGCCAATGTCAGACAGAGCGTCGAGCAAGGGGGCAATTGAAGAAAGGGTATGTGTTACCTTGAGTTGGCGTGCGGCCAGATCAAATTCAAGCGCCTCCATCCCTGAGACAGTCGCAAGTCGCTTCCGGATCATGGTTTCTTCAGAGCGGCAATCCATATTTTCAATATGAAATAGTGCCTGCTTCACCACGAGACTGCTATCCGCATCCGCTGTACCAGTGCAGCCACAACCGCCTGCAGTACTTTCTTTCGATATGCAATTATTCATCTATTAACTCGGTAAAGGCATAATTCATGCTGCCATTTAAAACCATGAAGCAGCTTCAAGGTCAAGCATCATTTCAAATTGAGCACTTTCGATCTCTATCCGTATGATATATATAGGATTTCTCAGCATCAACAGATCGTTAGAGTTCGTCAGCCGCTCTTGACTTTATCGTAAAAAACTATAAAGTGATTACAAGCTTTTGGTGGAGATGACAGGTGGCAACGGATCATTTGAAGATCGGCGAATTGGCAAAGCGCGCTGGGTGTACGACAGAAACCATTCGATATTATGAGCGACATGGACTGCTGCCTGCGCCGTCGCGCACCGATTCGAATTACCGGATGTACGGCAGTGAGCACATCGAACGTCTTTCGCTGATACGTCATTGCCGTTCATTGGATATGACGCTCGATGAAATCCGTACCTTGCTACGATTTCGCGATGCCCCCAATGAAAACTGCGCTGATGTGAACGCGTTGCTGGATGCGCATATTGCGCACGTCCATGCCAGAATAGAAAGCCTCAAAGCGCTCAAGGTACAACTCAAGGAACTGCGTCGCCTGTGTGATGCCACCAACGTTTCCAAGCATTGTGGCATCTTGCATGATTTGGCGCATGAAGCTACCACACTTGCCCGGTTGAAGACGGTGGAGTGAACGGTATTACCGGTGACCGGCGTTATCAGTCTCTTTAAGCTACTGCGTCGGTGAACCGAAAAAATGAGCTAACGGCTTGGTTAAGATTGGATGACTGGACATGGCCAAAATGAATTGGACCGGAAGCGCCTGGCTTCGTCCAGGACTTGGCGTATTTCGTGGCAACGCTGGAGACAATGCTCTTCATGCGCATTATGCACATCAAGTCGCAATCGCTCTCGAAGGTGAAGTCGAGGTAACATTGGCTGCCAGCCGTCTGCGGGGCGCTGGCATTGTGATTCCAGCCAATATACGTCACCAATTGGCACCGCAAAAAGTATTGCTTATTTACCTCGATCCGACCAGCGCGTCTGGACGTGCACTATTTGCTGAAGCAGGCCCGCTGCCAAAAGCACTCCCTGCGCCATACTGCAAAAAGCTTCTGACTGCGGCCCAGTCGCAAGCATTCCTACAGCAGGCATTAACCGGTTCATTCAGCACAACTGCGCCTTCAACGGTCGACGAACGGCTTGTGGCAATTGTGGCCAAGCTGGAAGCGTCACTAGGCTCTGGCATCGATGTAAATCGGGACGCACTCGCGGCAATGGTCAATC
Organism: Noviherbaspirillum album; assembly: GCF_035916955.1. Taxonomy (NCBI): domain Bacteria; kingdom Pseudomonadati; phylum Pseudomonadota; class Betaproteobacteria; order Burkholderiales; family Oxalobacteraceae; genus Noviherbaspirillum; species Noviherbaspirillum album. The sequence continues at coordinate 29,421 of NZ_JAWIIV010000027.1, forward strand.
TCTCCCCTAGCCGCTTTTCACATTGGTTCGTCGCCCAAGCTGGCATGCCGCTTCGGGGGTATCGGAAGTGGCTCCGACTGCTTCTGGCCCTCAACAACGTGGCACAGACCGGGCATTTGACAGAGGCCGCACACGCCGCAGGGTTTGCAGATTCGGCGCATTTTTCCCGAACCTTCCGGCAAATGTTCGGCATCAGTCCCATGGCTGCGTTGCAGCAAGTGTCGCTGCATGCGGAGGCTAGTAGTGGGGTCGTCAGCTAGCAGCCGCACCAACACCAACCTGCAGAGTCCATTTATAGTGGACCTTTGTTTTACAATGACTCCATCATCCGTTTGCAAGAGCTTTTGGTCATCATCGACGAAGCTGATTCCCACTATTGCTGCCCGCACGTTCTAGGGAAGCTGACGTCTAAAAATTAGATACCGGCTTGCTTCCAAAATCGGATAGCATTTTATATTTGGCTCGCATGTGCCGGCGGTCGTGAAAGGACATGTGATGGGATTAGTTCGTCAATCGATCATAGCCAGGCTTACCGCGTTGATACAGTGTTTCTGGCGCATGGCCGTGCCATTCTGGCTTTTTCGCAACGCAGCATATGGCACGCCGGAGCAGCGTGCGGCCAATTATCGATACAACCGTTCCTGCCGTCACCGACTTCCCTTCTATATCCTGAAGTGGATAGGGATTAGCGTCTGCATGATGCAGATAATGCACCTTCTCTCAGCGCTGATGGCGATGACCGTAGCTGATAGCTGGGCACACCTGTTCGCGACGATTACTTGCATGGTTGCCGGCGTTGGATTCGCGTTTGCATGTGCGATGCTTTCCCTTCTTGTCGGCAGCTATCTTTATCTAATCTGCGTCAAACGCTAGGCCTTTATGGCAGGACTTCACAGCGATGCAAGAGCCGGGGACAAAATGAATCGGGATCGGGAAGCGGTCTTCCCCGACAATTAGCTCTTTCGTTCAAGATATTGATCTGAATGCGGTTTACCCTTGTCGTGTACTGATAAGGGTAAACAATGAAATATTTGACGATTCGCTGGCTGAGTTATCCCGTGATCATGGTTGCCATCGGCATTGGCATTACGTATGCGATTGCAACCGGGCTGTCCTATTGGCCTTGGGTACCCGCCCTAGCCCTGCTTGGCATCGCCTGTGTCGCCGTTCTGGAACGCATTCAACCCTATGAGCGTGCGTGGCTGGTGGATCACAAAGACAGTCGTACCGACCGCATTCATTTCGTAGTGAATGCGACCGTACTCTTTGTCAGTATCGAGTTGTTATCAGTATTGCGTTCGTTGGCTGCCACTGGCAGCGCGTGGCCGGTGTCATGGCCGGTCTGGGTCCAAATACCAATTGCGATGATCATCATCGACTTTGGATTGTTCTTCATGCATTGGCTTAGCCACCGTCACGAATATCTATGGCGCTTCCATGAGGCGCATCACAGCAGTATGCGGCTTTACTGGCTGAATGGGGAACGGCGACATCCGCTCCATGCGGTAATGATGGCCTCACCCGGCTTGCTCTTCATCCTCCTCGCGGGCGCGCCGCCTAATATCATAGCGGCTGGTTTGGCGATTCTCTCTGTTCATCTCGCATTCCAGCATGCCAATCTCGACTACTCTGTCGGCATCTTCCGACATGCTCTCGGCGTTGCTGAAACGCACCGATGGCATCATAAGAAAGAGTACGAAGACGCGCAGGTCAATTTCGGCGAGATGCTGATGATATGGGACCACTTATTTGGTACGTATCACAACCCAGTACGGCGGCTTGGATTTGACGAGATCGGAGTACATGATCCCAATGCCCCTGCCACGTATCAGGGGCAGTTACTGCGGCCGTTTATACGACCACATGCAGCGCGCGATGCGATGTGACACGCCCACTGGAATTGTCAAACCAAGGCGACGTGAGGAGCAGCATCAATATCAATGTATTGAATAACGAATGATGATGCGCACAGCAATCTCTGCTTGTTACTCCCCTAACCCTTTCCAAATACCCCGCTCGCAATGATGACGTGGTACGACGGCCAGCGCCGGCTTATTTAAGGGGCTGGCCGTGTCTCTGCGTGATCAATGCGGCCAAGTCTTGCAATCAACCGTACATAAATCAGCTCGCTCATCAGCTCTACCAATGTTTGCGTGACAACGATTGCTGGCAAAACAGGTATGGCCCCGGGCACAGCTAACGCAAGCGGCAAAACGACGAGTGAATTACGCGTTCCTGCACTAAAGGAAACAGCACGCCCGGTGATTGAATCTAGACGGAAAAGCCAGGCGATGCCCCACCCGATCAAGGGAGCGAGCACCGCAAAGACAATGTAGAACGGCATTACGATCAACGCCACCTCGGTCGCGGAGCCAAGCTGTGGTAACACCGATGCAACAACAATGAATAACACAAGCGCTGTGGCCGGCACCGGCAAGAAGCTTAATGCCATTCCCACTCGTTGCCCAGTCCAGTGTCGAGTTGCCCAAATTTGCATGACGCCGGCGAGTACAAGCGGAACAGCAATCAGCCAGATGAAGGCATGAACGAAGGGACCAGGCTGGACCAATGCTGCAGCTTCGGCGCCGAGGAACAAACCGAGATAGATTGGTAGCAATGCCATTTGCATCACAAGAAGTGCCGGTGTTGCCGCCAGCAGCAGGCGGGCATCGGCTCGTCCTAGTTGGGAGAATGTCACCACGTAATCAATGCAAGGCGTCAGTAGAACCAGCAGCACGCCGAGGCGCACCAAAGGTTCAGATGGCAGGAACTGCATCATGGTCACTACGAGAAAGGGAATCGCCAAAAAGTTCGTCGTGAGCAGTGCAGCAAGAAACCGGGCATGGGCAAAGGCACGGCCAAGATCGGCCAAGGGTACCTGCAGGAACGTTACAAACAACATAACAGCGAGAGCGGGATTAATGGCGTTTTCGAACACGGTAGTGCCAGGTAGCAGCGATGCTGTCAGCATGGCCAAGACCACTGACGCAAGATAAATACCGACTTGCTGCTTCTCGAGGAGCTCTTTCATGCTATTTCTGTATCTCGTTAACGCCGCAAAGACGATCGCTTCGGTCATGGCCATCGATGCAAGGGCAAAGTGTGCATCACGACGCCTCATCGTTGAAGCGGCTCAGATTAGCCCTTATATCTTACCCACTGCTTCTTGCCCTTGGCGGGCCACCGCAGTACGACAGGCGGTATGCACCACATAAAACACTGCATCAGCGACAGATAGCCACATTTTGCCTCGGTAGACTCGTCGCCATGCGTCAAGTGACCGTGGCGGACGAAGAACACTCATTTATGTCCTTGTCCGCGCGACCGTTTCAAACCGGCTCGGGGAAGGTTCACATGTTCAATGCCCGGTTATCGACCGCGAGTGCCGCTTCCCTGATCGCCTCATAGAGCGTTGGATGAGCGTGGGAAATCCGGCCGATGTCTTCAGATGACGCAACAAATTCCATCGCCATCACGGCCTCCCCGATCATTTCGGAAGCGTAGGTACTGACGATGTGTACGCCAAGTACCCGATCGGTCTTCGTGTCGGCCAAAACCTTGACGAAACCTTGCACGTCACCGTTTCCGAGTGCTCTTCCGTTGGCGGTGAACGGGAATTGTCCCGCCTTGTAAGAGACGCCTTCCATTTTGAGTTCCTGTTCGGTCTTGCCCACCCATGCGACTTCAGGGCTGGTATAGATGATCGACGGGATGGCGCCGTAGTTCACATGGCCGGCCTGACCCGCTATGATTTCGGCCACCATCACGCCTTCATCTTCAGCCTTGTGAGCCAGCATGGGGCCACGCACGACGTCACCAATGGCATACACATTGGGTAGCGCAGTCTTGCAGTGCGCATCGACATCGATGAACCCGCGTGCATTGACTTTCAGGCCAATCGCGCCAAGATTCAAATTTTCCGTGTTCGGCACGCGGCCGATAGCCACCACGAGCTTGTCGCATTGGAAAGCCCGCTGCTGGCCTTCACGGTCCGTGTAAGTGACCTGAACGGAGTTGTTTCCTGTTGTGACTTCGCCAATCTTTGCACCGAGTTCAAACTTCAACCCTTGGTTGCCTAGGATCTTAAACAGCTCCTTGGACACCGCTGCATCACAGCCGGGAAGGAAATCTGCCATGGCTTCGAGGACGGTCACGTCAGCGCCAAGACGCCGCCACACCGATCCAAGTTCGAGTCCAATCACCCCCGCGCCGATGACACCAAGTCGCTTGGGGACCTCGGTAAAATCGAGCGCCCCCGCATTGTCACAGATCGTCACATTATCGACTGGAATCCCGGGCAAGTGACGCGCTTTGGATCCGGTCGCAATAATGACATTTTTTGCGTTAATCACGTCATCGAACCGCTTGCCCCGCACTTCGATCCGAAAGCCAGCGTCAGTTTTCGCACTGAACCTGGCGTGGGCCTTGATAAACGTCACCTTATTTTTTCGAAACAGGAATTCGATTCCCTTCGTCATTTTGGTAACGATACCCGCCTTGCGCTCTACCATTTTCTCCACATCCATCGAGACCCCGTTGACCGAAATCCCATGGGCAGCTACATGATGGACAATTTTTTCGTATTCCTCGCTCGACGCGAGCAAGGCCTTCGACGGAATGCAACCGACGTTTAGGCATGTGCCACCCGGACGGGGATCACCGTTCGGATCGGCATAGGGGTTGGCCTCAATGCACGCCACCTTCAATCCCAGCTGACCAGCGCGTATGGCAGCAATATACCCTCCCGAACCGGCCCCAATGATTGCTATATCAAACTGGTTTTCCATGTGGTTCTGTCCTGTTCAATATTCGTACATGCCCTACGGCTTCTTGTTCCCTACCCCACCAGCAGGTGCGAGCGTACTATTGCTGTTTTTTGCAGCCTGGGTCACCAACCAGTCCATGACCTGGAACGTCGCCGCATGCAGTGCCGATTCAGGCTGGTTGCGCAGGCCGGCTCCAACAATCGACGGAGAAGTCAGGTATTGACCACCGATAGCGATTAATGGCACACCATCAACTCCATACGCATTCTGCATTTGTGTCGCACGACTGACCTTGGCTTGCACCCCGAACGAGCTGTACAAGTCCATAAATTTTTGTTTATCAAGGCCCTGCTTGACTGCCCATTCTGCAACCTTGGCGTCCGTGTCCAGCCGGTTGCGCTCAACGTGAATGGCTTGGAAGACCTTGCCATGCAACTGATCGAGCTTACCCATGCCCTCCAAGGTGTAATACAACTTTTGCTGAGGTACGAAAGAATCACGGAAAGCGACCGGCACGCGTTTGAACACAATCTGGTCCGCATTCTTTCTTGCCCATGCAGTGAGGGGTTCATCGAATTCGTTGCAGTGCGGACACGAATACCAGAAAAATTCTGTCACCTCCACTTTATTGCCAGAATCAATAAGCTGTGCCTTTGGCAGAACGCGGTAGTCGGTCCCCTGCTGCGGGTTGGCAGGTGCGGCGTGAACAGGTATTGCCATGATTGAGCAGGCGAGGACAGCAAGCAGATTACGAAGTAAGCCCATGGAAACTCCTTTGCATGAATAATGACGTCGGGACGGAATGGTTAGCAACCAACATGTTTGTGCAATACTTAAACGCCATTGGATAATGGCTTTATGCCAGGAAAAACAGTCCAATAGCCTGCGTTAGGGTAGCAAGTAACCAGCCAAACCTTGTCGCGAACCCACCATCGTAAACGTTGTAGCTGGCATAAGGTCAAGGACTAGTCAAAGGTTATAGGGATCGTTGCCGACGCGATTCTTATCGTCTTCATGCGCGAAAAATACCGCATCTCGGAAAGGGGGGCCGCTATCCTATCCCTCCAAGTACGGGAAAAGTCTTGAGTAGCCATACGGCGAAACGCATTAATTGACCGCTCGCTACCGCGATCCCCATCACTACCATGATGATGCCGGTAACAATCTGCAATATGCGCCCCGCTCGCCGCAATGACCCTAGCCGCTTGGTGAAAGTGGTCATAAATAACGCGGCCAGTAGAAATGGGACCCCTAAGCCAAGCGCATAGACGCTAAGCAGAAGCATGCCGCTACTCACACTGCTGCTAGTCGCGCCAAGCGCTAGGATTCCCCCAAGCACCGGACCAATACATGGTGTCCAACCGAACCCGAATGCCATGCCCAGAAATAGTGCTGGCAAGGGACGACCACCGTTGACGGATGGATTGAAGCGGTAATAGCGCTGAACCCAAATAGGGGCTTTTACCGCCCCCATGACTACCAGACCGGCTGCTGCAATTGCGATTCCGGCGATAATATTCAATTCATAGCGATAGGCGAGGAACAGGCGCCCGATCGTCGTGACACTGGCCCCGAGTGCAATAAAGACGATCGAGAATCCGGCGACAAAGCATCCACTCAGGCCCAATGCCCGCCAACTTGCAGTCGCCCCGCTCTGCCCAGCATGGGCTATCGGAACTGTTCCGCCAGCGATATAAGACAGATAGCCAGGTACTAACGGAAGCACACACGGCGACAGAAACGACGCAATGCCACCGACAAATGCCGTCAGCAAGCCCGCTATTGAAAATTCAAGCAACATGAGCCGCTCCAGAAATGATGCCTTCCATTCTTAGTCCTCCAGTTAGTTTTTCATGGGTGACACGTTAGTCAGCTCGTCAATCAGCGCTTTCACTTCGGCACTGTCCCATTCAGCAGGACCAAGGGCGCGGCCGACTTCCCGACCCTGCCGGTCAATCAACAAGGTCGCCGGGACTGCGAACGCACCGAGTGCCGCGGATGCACGGGCATTCGAGTCAAAATATCCTTTCAGCGTCTTGACCCCGATCTCCCGGTAAAACGGTCCCACGAGAGCTGTGTCGCGATCGATGGACAAGGCGACAACTTCGAACGAAGGTCCGCCACGCTCTGCATTCAGGCGATCGAGCGAAGGCATTTCTTCACGGCAAGGTGGACACCAGGTTGCCCAGACATTGAGCAGCACAACCCGGCCACGGAAATCCATAAGAGACAAGGTCTTGCCGGCATCGTTGAGAAAGGAAATGTTTGGGATCTCCCGGGGAGTCGCCCAACGCAAAAACCGTTGCTCTCCAATTTTGATGGTTTCACTCGCTTCGTTGCTTTTGACCTCGCTCGTCGTGGCCTCGTATCGCAGTGCCACCGTCAAGCCTGCCGAAATACCCACAAGAGCAGCCAGGCTCAGCAAGCTCTTTTTTCCAAGTCTTCTCATACCAGCACTCGTTCAGTGTTCGTTATCGTGGTGGCTCGCCAGGAACCTTCTTTGCAGCCCGTGCCTGTTGGATGCCGTCTTCAATCGTACGCGCCTCATCCGACCCTGGAGGCAGCTGCGCATGTAACCTCTGCCAGTAATCGATCGCTGCTGCATAGTCGGCGCGTGCGAACGCGGCGGAGCCTGCCAGTGCGAGAGAAAATGCATGGGTCGGCTCCAGCCTTAGTGCTTTCTCAGCCAGCTCGGTCGGCTTACCGCTCAAGTTACCATCGCTATTGATAGCAAGTGTTTCTGCGTATTCAGCGAGCAACTGAGGGTTGTCATCAATAGCCTTTCCGGCTCTCGAAAAGGCAGCTGCGGCGTCCTCATGACGGCCCATCACCCGATAGGAGCGCGCCAGCATGATCCACCCGTTCGGGTCGCCTGGATTGCGTTGCAGTTTGCCCTCCAGTGTCGCCACCATTGCTTCTATGTCGGCGCGCGACACGGGTGGCGGACGCTGCGTTCCGGATTGCAGCGCATTGGGTGTTCCGGTCAATGCATAGAGTGTGAATGCGGCCAGCGGCAGCACGGCGGCGAGCGCTACGGCTGCCCCCTTTGCGCGGTACGTACGCTGCACCGTGATGGGGAGCGTGCCTGTCTCCTCCAGCACGCGGCGATGTAACTCGCGCTTCGCCTCTTCATAGTTTTCTGGCGTCAGCATGCCGCTGTCCCGATCCCTTTCCAGCTCTGCAAGCTGATTACGTAGGACTGCAGTATTGACGGCATTTCGTTCGACGCTACCGTCAGCCGGCACCCGCCAGAGTACCGGGAACAAGCGCAGTACGACTCCAGCTACTAGTGCTGTCGCAATGAGCAAGAATTGAATATTCATGATGATAGGTCACGGTCTCCGGTAGGCTGCAGCAACGCCTTGGCATGCTGCACGTCTTGTTCGCTCAAGGGATCACGGGGGATGCGTTGGTTACGCCGGCGCAGATACATTATCAACGCCAGGCTGCTGGCCACCAACAGAATTGCCGGTCCAAACCACAGCAGCCAGGTAATGGGTTTCAAGGGTGGCCTGTAACGCACGAAATCGCCGTACCGATCAACCATATAGGTCAGGATATCCTGATTGCTTTTGCCAGCTGCAATCTGTTCGCGGATCTGGCGCCGCAGATCGACTGCCAGATCGGCTCGTGAGCCTGCAATGGATTCGTTCTGGCAAACAAGACAACGCAGTTCGGTCGCGATATCGGCAAGACGTTGCTCGGCTACGAAGTCTTGTCCCTGCTCTACCGCGGCCATACCGGCCCAGGCAGGCATGATGAATGCGCAAAGCAGCAGCAATTTGCCTAAACATTTCATTGCCGAAGCTCCTTTATTAGGGGCAATAAGTGGCTGCGTACTGTCTCGGCAGTGATCGGGCCGATATACTTGAACCGGATCACCCCCGCAGCGTCGATCACGAATGTTTCAGGCACACCGTAGACGCCATAGTCAATGCCTACGCGTCCCTGGGTGTCAGCAACCGAAAGTACATATGGGTTTCCATGGCGCTTGAGCCATTCAAGCGCATCATCACGTGCATCCTTGTAGTTTAGTCCCACGATGTCGATTTCTTCGCCGCGAGCCAGATCAAGCAATACAGGATGTTCTTGAAGGCAGGCCGCGCACCATGACCCCCACACGTTGAGCAGCCACACTTTGCCGCGCATGGCGGATGGCGTAAAGGTCTGATCCGGTGTAGCAAGGCGCGTCAGCTCAAATTCAGGCGCCGGCTTGTTGACTAGCGGTGATGGGACCTCGCCAGGTTTCAAGGTCAGGCCCACTGCAAAGAAGGTAACGAGCACGATGAAGCCCGCCAACGGCCACATGAAGCGGTTCATCATGTCGCTCCCGCGGCTGCAAACGCGGCAGACCGCGCCTGAACTTTCAATCGGTAGCGCCGGTCGAGTACGGCAAGCAAGCCACCTAGCGCCATGAGCACACAACCGCCCCAGATCCAATCGATAAACGGCTTGTGATGAACGCGCACGCTCCACGCGCCTTCCGTGAGCGGCTCGCCAAGCGACACATACAAGTGTCTTAAGCCGTTGACATCAATTGCCGCCTCGGTCATCGGCATAGCGGAGGATGCGTAGGTTCGCTTTTCCGGATGGAGCATGCGTACAGTCTGACCGTCTTTCGACAACAGGACATCACCGACCGAGGCAACAAAATTGGTCCCATTGACCTGCCGTACGCCAAGCAGCGTGATGTCATAGCCACCTACTTGTATGACAGTGCCCGGGGCCATCTTCACATCCTTTTCCGTTTCATAGCTTGTCACAAGTGTCACGCCTGCAACAAAGCAGCCGATGCCAAAATGGGCGAGATGCATGCCAAGCCAGCTGAGCGGCTGCTTCCATAAGCTGCTACGGGTTGCACGCACGCGGCCGACCACACCGGCAATGACACTCGTGGCAATCCAGATCGCCAACCCGAGACCAATGGCAGTCATGATTGACCATCTACCCAGCATAAACGGCAGGCTGGCGCCACCAACCAACGCAGCCGCGCCAGGCCAGCGCAACTGTGTCAGCATGCTGCGCCACTCGGCGGCTTTCCAATGCGCTACCGGACCAAACGCGATCAGGAGCAAGGTCGGCACCATTAGCGGAACGAATACCGTATTGAAGTACGGGGGACCAACCGACAATTTTCCAAGGCCTAGCGCGTCGATAAAAAGTGGATAGAGTGTGCCAAGCAGGACGGCAGCGGCCGCAACCGATAACAGCACATTATTCAGCAAGAGGAGCGTTTCGCGGGACAGGAGCTGAAAGCGGCCACCCAGGCCAACTTTCGGTGCACGCAGCGCAAACAGGAAAAGCGAGGTGCCGACGACAATGCCCAACAGGATCAGGATGAAAACACCCCGGCGCGGGTCGGTCGCAAACGCATGAACAGAGGTCAATACACCTGAGCGCACCAGAAAGGCGCCCACTAGCGACATGGAAAATGTGCTGATGGCGAGAAGGACTGTCCAGTTCTTGAAGCTGCCCCGCTTTTCAGTCACTGCCAGCGAATGAATCAGCGCCGTACCGACCAGCCAGGGAATAAAGGAGGAGTTCTCCACAGGATCCCAGAACCACCAGCCTCCCCATCCTAATTCATAGTAAGCCCACAAACTTCCCAGGGCGATGCCTAGGGTAAGCCAGACCCAGGCGGCGGTCGCCCAGGGGCGCGACCATCGCGCCCACGCCGCATCCAACTGACCTGTGAGCAACGCCGCAATTGCAAAAGCAAAGACCACCGAGAAGCCGACGTACCCCATGTATAACATCGGCGGATGGAAAATCAACCCGGGGTCCTGCAGTAGCGGATTCAAGTCCCGACCTTCCAGTGCGGCAGGCAGCAGGCGTTCAAAAGGATTGGAGGACAGTAGAATAAATAGCAGGAAACCAGCCGATATCAAGCCGAGCACACCCAGCACCCGTGCGACCATCACGTCGGGTAACTGGCGTGATAGCACGCTTACCGCGCAAGCCCAGCCGGTCTGCATCAGCATCCACAACAGCAGCGACCCTTCATGTCCACCCCAAACAGCTGCCATCCGATACACGAGGGGCAACTGCGAATTGGAATTGTGTGCGACATAAGAAACAGAAAAGTCCTTGGTGATGAACGCCCACGTCAGACATGCGAAGCTGAGGCATACCAGCCAAAACTGGACGCGCGCCGAAGGCCGGGCGTAGGCTATCCAGGCACTTTGCGATCGGGCGGCGCCGACGAGACAGAGCACCCCTTGGGATAGCGCCACAAGCAACGTGAGAATAAGGGAAAAATGACCAATTTCTGGAATCATGATGACACGCTAGGGGTTGACGATTGTGGAGGCCTTGTTGGCCTGATCGAGCGCGTGCTGTGCCTCAGGCGGCATATAGTTCTCGTCGTGCTTCGCGAGCACTTCCTTGGCCCGGAACACGCCACTCGCTTCCAGCATGCCTTGGGCCACGACGCCTTTGCCCTCACGGAACAGATCCGGCAGAATGCCGGTGTAAATTACGGGCATGTCTTTAGCGGTGTCGGTGACGATAAACTGCACGCTGAGGCCATCGGCTTGTCGTTGGACGCTGCCGGGGCGCACCATGCCGCCGATGCGGAAAGTTCGCTGTTGTGGAGCCTCGCCTGCGCTGACTTGAGTCGGTGTATAGAAAAATACCAGATTGCTCTGGAAGGCGTTGAGCACCAAGGCCGCTGCCACGGCCAAGGACACCAGGCCCCCGACAATAATGGCTGCGCGCTTATGCCGATTTTTCATTGCAACTCTCCTTATGTAATGTGCTTTCCTGCCGGACGCTTGTCATTGCGGCACGCCGCCGCCGGCGAAGCAAGAGAGGTTCGGCAATCATGCAAAGCGCTGTGACGATGAACGAGCCCCAGACGTAGACTCCATAGCCGCCCATCGCAAAAAATTCCCCAGTTGTATTCCAGTTCATTGGTGAGCCCCCAGCCAATCTGCATGCCCTTCTCTTTCGACGATGATGCAACGCACCCGTACCAATGCTACCGCCGCCGCGTACATCCAGCAGGCGAGGGCCATGAGCAGCATGCCGATAAGCATTGGCATAGCCATCGAGGGCGCCTTAGTAAGGGACACTGATGCCCCCTGGTGCAGCGTGTTCCACCATTGCACGGAGAAATAGATGATCGGAATATTGATGACTCCAACTAGGGCGAGTACCGCGCCCGCCTTGTCGGCACGACGGGGATCCTCTATCGACGCTTGCAATGCGATGAAGCCTATGTACAGAAAGAGCAGGATCAGTTCCGACGTCAGTCGTGCATCCCAGACCCACCAGGCACCCCACATCGGCTTGCCCCATAGCGCACCTGTCCACAACGAAAGAAAGGTGAACAGGGCTCCCGTCGGCGCTAAGGCGGTAGCCATCATCCCTGATAACCGGCTATTGAGTGCCAAGCCTACGGCTGCCCAACCGGCCATGACTAGGTAGATGAACATGGACATCCACGATGCAGGCACATGAAAGAAGATAATCCGATAGCCTTCCCCTTGCTGCGCATCCGTCGGTGCAACAAAGAAGCCGACATAAAGCCCGAGAACGGCAGATACTGCCGCAGCCATCGACAGTAGTGGGATAAGCTTCCCGGCCAGCGGATAAAAGGTTCGTGGCGATGCGTAGGCAAACCAGTTTATGAAAGGTCTGTTCATCATTCGATGGCGATTCTGAGTGCGATTGTTGTAACGAGTGGTGAGAAAAATGCGGACACGATGAGGATGGCGCCGAGCAAAGACAAGTGCGCACCTGCGTCCAGTCCGTTGGAGTGGGCTTCGACGGCGCCAGCGCCAAATATCAGTACCGGTATGCAGAGCGGCAGCACCAGCAGCGCCACCAGCACGCCACCTCCACGCAAGCCGAGTGTCAGTGCAGCGCCTACCGCACCCAACAGGCTCAGGATGGGCGTGCCAAGCAACAAGGACAGCGCCAGGACGACAATCGACTGCGAAGGCATATCAAATTGCAGTGCAACGAAAGGGGCGAGCACGGTAAGCGGAAGCCCGAATAGCAACCAGTGGGCTGTCACCTTTCCGATAGCGAGAACCGGCAATGGAACTGCCGTCAGGCACATCTGTTCGAGCGTGCCGTCGAGATAATCCTGTTCAAACAACCGGTTCAGCGACAGCAGCGAGGCCAATAGCGCTGCTACCCAAAGCACACCCGGAGCGATTTGCCTCAGCGTGTCAGCCTCCGGTCCGATACCTAGCGGAAACAGGCTGGCAATAACCACATAAAAGGCCAGGCCGGTCACGGCTTCGGACTTGCGCCGTACAGCGAGACGCAGATCACGTTCAATGATCGCCCGTACAGACATCAGTATGCTTACCTGATTCATGAGCCTAACCGGCATGTTTGTACGGAACCGGTCAACGCAATGTCCTGATGACTCGTCAGTACGGCAACGCCGCCATGCTGAAGATGAAGATCAATGACGTGCGACAGCCATGTCACGGCATCGGCATCAAGTGCGGTGAGCGGCTCATCGAGAACCCATAATGGACGCGGATCCAGCAGCAGTCGTGCAAGCATCACCCGCCGTTTTTGGCCCTGGGATAGCGCTCGCGTAGACAAACACTCCCACCCGCCAAGGCCGACGTCTCTTAATGCGCTCCTCACCATGGTCGTGCTGACGGCACGGCCGCTCAGCGCCGCAGCGGTCATCAAGTTCTCCTCGGCGGACAATTCATCCTTCAAGCCATTGAGATGGCCACAGTACAGGAGCTGACCGCGGTACTCGTCGCCTAGCTGGCGAATCGGCGTGCCATTCCAGTACACTTGACCTGAGGTGGGACACGTCAGGCCCGCCAGCATGCGCAGCAGACTCGTCTTACCGCTTCCATTAGCTCCCTGCACCAGCAACGCCGTCCCAGCACTCACTCGCAATGTCAGATCTTGAAACAAGCGACGTTTGCCTCGTTGACAGGACAATCCACTTGCAACCAGCATTGGCAGCTGTGTCGAATCGGTGGGTAATTGGGTGGTATCGGCATAACTAGCCATGACAGTCCGCCCATTTCATCGATTTCATCGGTATCCATGGATAAGGAACGCAATTCCCCGCACTTGCGACATGCTGAAGTTGCTCATTAATGCAGACCACACGTGCTGGAGAGGACGTGCACTTGCCGCGTGGCGCGCGCACGTAAGTTGTGTTGATAGATGCCATGAATGACTACGGTTGCGTTTTGTATGGATGCGCGGAACTGAGCGACCTCTAAAGGTGGCCAATCCTGCCCGGCGATCTGTCGACGTGACGCTCGAGCTTCACCGCCGTTTTTTTCGCTTTCGGCGTTTAGCTTCGGCGCCTAGGTTGCGTTTTCGTGAGTCCGGTTTGCGTGTTTCCGTGCGCCCCGCCCTACTCCACAGAGCCGCGATGCCAACCAGGAATATGACGACAACTATGAGAAAGGCAAAATATTCGGCAAACGCAGGTGGAATCCGGCGTCCTGTAAGGTCGTACATGGTTGCTTTCACCGTTAAGCAGCAATGGTCGTAGCCAATGCTACGGCGTTACAGTAATGGCGAACGCGCTCACGATTGGCATGACGCGCAAGGCTGTTCACTTACATGGCAAGTACATGGGACATCACCGCAGCCCTGCCTTACAGCGGTACCGGCAGACGATACGAGTCAGATCGAATAGATGAGCCACTGAGGGCGTTCAGGGCGCTCAATAAACACGGATAAAACATGTCGCTGTTCCCACGCGTGAGGAGGGCAACCACCAGAGAATAAAGGCAATCTGCCAGAAATGGAAAACAGCGCCGTGCTGCCGGCATTGCAATTAGTACAATCGACATCCGTCGTTAGCGAGGAAAGTCCGGCCTTGTTATCTTCGTTGTCCGATTCTTGGTGTGCTTGTGCGGTATAGTCGATGCACATCTGACTGCTTATCGGAATCTCTTGCTGGCAATAGGCGTCCACCGCAGCCCAAGTTGTCTGGAGCGGGAAGATCAGAAACGCAAAGAGAAGAAGCAGGTTTTTCATCGCATCGCAATTGTGCCATAGGCTCGTGCTGCAACCAAGAAGCTTGAACGGTACCGGCACACACTACGCTCGTTCAGGCGAGGTCCAGCAAGTGGCCAAGCTTATCCTGTTTGGTGCGCAGGTACGATGCGTTAGGCCCGGTAGGTGTCGTGAGGACAGGCACGCGCTCGTCGACCTGTACGCCATAGTTTGCCAAGTCTTTCACCTTGTGCGGATTGTTTGTCATTAGCCGTATCGAGCGTACGCCCAGATAACGGAGAATATGTGCAGCAACTTGGTAGTCGCGGGCATCGACCGGGAGGCCAAGCTCGAGGTTGGCGTCCACCGTATCTCGCCCCTTGTCCTGCAACTGGTATGCACGAATCTTATTGGCAAGGCCGATACCGCGCCCTTCATGTCCTCTCAGATAGACGACCACCCCTTGCCCTGCTTCGGCAATGCGCGACAGTGCGGCATCGAGCTGGCTGCCGCAATCACAGCGTATCGAACCCAACACGTCGCCGGTCAAGCATTCGGAATGCACGCGCACGAGCAAGCGCTCGTGCCCATCCAGATCTCCTTTGACTATTGCGACGTGTTCTGCTGGCTCGCCGACCAGCTGAAACACATGGATGTCAAACTCCCCATGCCTTGTCGGCAGACGCGCCGATACGCTATGCTCGACGACGCCGTCCGAGATGGCTTGGGTTGTTTGTGGCGCTAGAATGCTATTCATATTCTTACACTCATCTCAGTTGCAAGATCCTGCGGGCGCCGTTCATTACAATCAGGCCGATGACGGTGCCGATAACAAGATCCGGATACGGGGATTGGAACCATGCGACCATAACGCCTGCAGCAATCACGCCAAGATTTGCAATAACGTCGTTGGCGGAAAAAATGTAGCTTGCTGTCATATGCGCCCCACGGTCCCGCTTCTTTGAGATCAGGGCAAGACAAATCACGTTCGCAATAAGCGCGACGAGACCTACGCCCATCATTAGCCCCGATTCCGGATCGCTACCGAAGAAAAACCGTCGTACGACCTCGCTCAGGGCACCTACTGCCAAGAGCAACTGTAACCATCCTGCCAGATGTGCGGCCCGGGCCTTCATCGTGGCGGCCCTGCCAACAGCGTAGAGGGCAAGGCCGTAAACGGCAGCATCGGCAAACATGTCAAGAGAATCGGCTATCAACCCTGTCGACTCAGCAAACAGGCCCAACGCCAGCTCGATGAAAAACATGATCCCGTTGATGGCTAGCAGCATACGCAGGGTACGCGCTTCCGCGGCGTCTTCCATATCCTTGGTTGGTACCGCCGTACGTGCAGATGGCATCGCCGTCGATCCGTACAAGGCCGCCCCGAGATTAAGCGGGGTAAGTCGCTGCAGGATAGCTTGCGGATCGCCTTCGTGTTCGACGTTGACCTGCCGTTTCGACAGATCGAAGGAAAGCGCGCGCACATCGGGCAGGTCATTTAATGCCATCCGTATCAGGTTCTCTTCCGATGGACAGTCCATCTTGGGTACCGTAAAGGTGCTCTGAAGGACTGCGCGGCGATCCGCCGTAGACGGGAGGACACGGGTTTCCTTCAAACGCACACCCAATTTCAATGGCTGCAAACGGCTTAGCAAGCCCTCCGCGGCCCCCTGATGTGTTACCGTTAATTCCCGCTTGGTCAAGTCGAAGTTCATTCTGTCCACGCCGGGCATGTCGCCAAGCGCCATGCGTATCAAGTTTTCCTCAGACGCACAATCCATCTTCGGTACCGAAAATATGCTTTCTTGATACTCGGAACTGCCAGACTCCTGCTGGCTTTCCGATCCGCGAAGTGTTGCGCCCAATTTCAGCGATGCCAGCCGTTGTAACAATGGCGCCGGTGCACCGTAGTGAACCACTTGCAGTTCTCGCTTTCCCAAATCAAATGTCAGAGATTGAATGTCGCTCTGGTGTGCCAGCGCCATCCTGATCAGATTTTCCTCGGAAGGACAATCCATTTTCGGTATCGAGAACGTGCTTTTCTGCAATACGCTCTTGTAACTTGTAGCCATATTGTTAGCGACCGGTTGTCCAAATACAGAGAGCATAAACCTTGAACCAGCTTTAAGGTCAATGAAAAATTCGACGTTACGATCATTACCATGAGTAAGCTTTATCAGTCCTGTCGCGCACTTAGTTCCCGTTCGTTTCGGTTTCGCAATGACAACCAACATAAATGCCGAACGTTCAGCCGAAGTCATCGATGGAAAGCAACAGCTTGAAGGCTCCGCATCGTCCCAAGGAGGGAGGGTATGGTGACATATTGGAAAAGTCGCTGCTCTTGTTGCCATTACTAACTAAGAAGTCGTTTGTATAACTGCAGTCAAGCGCGTAAACGTGCCTGCGGACTCCGTGATGTGGTGCAATAGGCCGTTCCGAAAGCCTACGGAGTAACCAAGCCGAGCGACATCGAGTCGCCCAAGTCATGTACTGCATCACTCAAAATTGCGATGCTGTTTGTGTATAGCCCGCCAATCACCTCGATAATCGTGAAGGCAAGGTCGAGCAGAAAAGCCGTCCTCTAATTCCCGCTGCTTCCATGTGCATGACCATGGTCATGATTACCGTGTGAATGTCCGCCAGCCATATTTCCCTCCGATGAGTTGGCACCTCCCCTGACTTACAAGGCGGGGAGGCGCCAGCGCAGAATGCCTACACAGGCTTCGCTCCTTATCTCACTGTGAAGCGAACACTTTGAGCTGGTTTACCTTCCAATGTCACAACTGCTACTACCTTCGTGCCTTTTTCGACCTTGTATGTGCCCTTTGCCTCCAGCTTGTTTTCACCGGCGGGAATCAGGGTCGCTTCCGACTTTTCGCTCCCGTTCAGCAAGGTTACCTTGGCAGACGCACCCTTGGTGCTCACTTTTTTCCCATGGTCGTCGATATAAATGGCAATGTTGTCTGGCTTGGCAACGAGTTCATACTGCGTGCCTTTGACTTCGGCGAGCACACCACCGTACTGCGGATTCTCGCCAGCATGGGCGCCTTGTGCGAACGAAGGTACAGAGACCAGAAGGGACATCGATGCGAGCGCTGCTGCAAATACTTTTTTCATGGTTTTCCCTTTCTACGTGGAACAGAACATGATTGGCCGCAGCGTGTTCCACACGCGCTGCGGCCTTTTACTAGAACGCTTCCTTTCCACTTTCCGCGACCAGTGCTTCTGTCGGCTTGCGGCCAAACATCCAGAACATCACTGGCGTCAAGAACGTATCGAGGATGGTCGAACTGATAAGTCCAGAGAAAATCACCACCGCGACTGGATGCAAGACCTCGGTGCCCGGCATTTCTGCTTCAAACAGCAACGGAGCGAGAGCAAAAGCAGCAACGAGCGCGGTCATCAGAACCGGAGTCAGGCGCTCGAGCGAACCACGAACAATCATCTTCTTGTCGAAGGATTCACCCTCGAAAGCGCAGAGATTGATGTAGTGGCTGACCTTCAGGATGCCGTTCCTTGTCGAGATGCCTGCCAGCGTGATGAAACCGATAAGCGCGGCAATTGACAGCGGTTGGCCGGAGAGCCACAGTCCAATTACCGACCCGACGAGTGCTAGAGGGATGTTCGCCATAATCATCAGCGTCAGTTGGGTAGACCGGTATCGGGAATACAGCACCAGAAAAACCATCACAGCCGAGATGAGCGACAACATCGAAATCAGGCGGCTTGCTTGTTCCTGTGCCTGAAACTGCCCATCCATCGTGACGAAATACCCTTCCGGCATCTTCGTCTCCGCGACAACCTGGCGGATGTCGGCAACAATTTCAGATAGCGGGCGTTCCTGAGCGTTGGCTGACAAGACGATACGACGGCGCCCATCATCTCGAGAAATTTGATTCGGACCGTCCGATTCTTCGATGGTCGCCAGCTTCTCCAGGGGTACGCGGCCATTTGGCGTGTCGATAAGCAGTTGACGTAGACCGTCTACTGACCGAGCCGTCTCAGGCAGACGCAACATCAGGTTGAAGCGTCGATTGCCTTCGATGACCTGAGTGATGCGTTCTCCGTCGATAAGGGTCTGCAGTTCTGCTGTAAGCATGGAAGGTGCGATGCCGTACTGCTCCGCCCGGTCATAGTCCACACGTACCTTGATTTCCGGCGTCAGCACCTGCTTTTCCACTTCTAGGTCGGCTATGCCGGGGATGCGTGAGAGGGCCACGCGTAGCCCCTCGGCCTGACCCCGGAGCGTGTCCAGGTCATCGCCAAAAATCTTGATAGCGATTTGGGCACGTACCCCGGAAAGCATGTGGTCGATACGATGAGAGATAGGCTGACCAATGTTGACCGCGGCGGGCAATGTGGAGAGCCGCTTCCGGATATCGGCGTAAATTTCCTCCTTAGTTCGGTCTGACGGCTTCAGATTCAGGTCGAGCTCGGATACGTGGACGCCTTCCGCATGTTCGTCGAGCTCAGCACGCCCCGAGCGTCTTCCGACGTACGCAACCTCCGGAACCTGCTTTACAAGCCGTTCCGCCTGGCTAGCAAGGCGGACGGTTTCGGCAAGCGTAGTACCAGGATTCAGTCGCAAGCCAATGAGTACCGACCCTTCGTTGAATGGCGGCAGGAACGTCGTCGGGAAGAATGGAATGGTTGCTACGGCCAGGACGACGGCTACGCCCGCAGCCGCTAGAAGCACTTTTCCGTGTCCCAGAGCCCAAGTTAGTCCACGCGAATAGCGTTCCTTGAGCCAGCGCACCAGTGCCGGGTCCCCATGGTCCAGCTGCTTCATGCCCGGCAGCAGGTAGTACGCCATAACCGGTGTCAACGTGACAGACACCAGCATCGAGGCCAGAATCGAGACAATGTAGGCGATACCCAGTGGCACGAACAACCGTCCCTCCATGCCAGGCAGGAAAAACAGCGGAACGAATACCAGGACAATGATGACCGTGGCAACGACAATTGCAGACCGTACCTCCAGCGTCGCTCTGGCTATCAGTTCCACTGGGTTGAGCCGGTTTGCATGCCCACGCTCCAGCTTCAGCCTGCGAAGGACGTTTTCAACACCAACTACCGCGTCGTCAACCAACTCGCCAATGGCAATGGCCAGACCGCCCAACGTCATCGTATTGATGGACAGCCCGAAGTACTTGAAAACGAGTACCGTAATTAGTATCGAGACCGGAATCGCGGTCAGCGAAATCAGCGTGGTCCTGAAGTTGCCGAGGAAGAAGTACAGGATGACGGCAACAAGAACAGCAGCAGTTATCAGCTTACTCTGAAGGTTGCCAATGGATGACTCGATGAAATTCGCTTGCCGGAAGGTGACTTGTGGAGTCTCCATGCCGGGCGGCAGGCTTTTCTTCATCTCAACCAGTGCATCCTCTATCTGAAGTGTCAGCTTGACCGTGTCAGCATCCGGCTGCTTCTGTACACCCAAGATGACGGCGGGCTTACCGTTGTAGCCGGCGTCGCCCCGCTTGATTGCCGGCGCGAACGTCACATCTGCCACTTGCTTCAAAAGAATCGATTGGCCATTCCTTGCGGTGAGTGGCAGTCGCTGCAAGTCCTCCAACCGAGAGGTACGGCCAATATTGCGGATGAGGTACTCCCGAGCGTTCAGCTCGAGAAATCCACCACTCGTGTTAGCCGCGAAACCCTTCAGCGATGCTTCAACCTGCTCGACCGTAATGCCAAGGTTGGCCATTCGAGCCGTGTCAGGCTGGACTTGGTACTGCCGTACTTCACCTCCAATCGGAATGACCTGCGCGATTCCGGGTATTGTCAGAAGACGCGGCCGAAGCACGAAATCTGCGTACTCGCGGGTCGCCATGGGCGAAATCTTCTGCGGATCAATCGGGATTGCGATGAGCATGATTTCGCCCATCACCGACGAGATTGGTCCCATTGAAGGCGTAATCCCTTCCTGCATCTGCTCCCGGACTAGATTCAGTCGTTCGGACACCATTTGGCGAGCCCGGTAGATATCCATTCCCCAGTCGAACTGGACATAGACGAATGACAAGCCGACGGACGACACTGAGCGAACCGCAGTGACGCCAGGCATACCGTTCATTGTCGTCTCAAGCGGGAACGTAATAAGCTGTTCGACCTCCTCCGGTGCCATACCGCCGGCTTCGGTCATCAGGGTTACCGTCGGACGGTTCAAATCAGGGAATACGTCAACCGGCATCCGCACCAGCGTATAAGCGCCATAGACCATCAATACGGCAGCCAACGCTAGGACAAACAGGCGATTTCTCAGGCCTGCATTCACAAGGTAATTGAACATTGATTACCTCACCTGATTGACCAGCGGAGCACCTTGAACGACCACGCGTTCGTTACCCTTCAGGCCGCTTGTCACCGTCACTGTATTCGCGTCCAAGGGGGCAAAGCGAATCGGACGCTGCACAAATCTCTCGGCGCCTTCATGCACCCAGACAATGTCCTGATTGCTCGGGTTCTTGACGATAGCGCTGGCTGGAACGGCGACACCGGGGACGGTGGTTTTGGACTGGGCGATGACTTTTATCGGCTGACCAACCGTCAGTACAGGCAGTACGCCGTCCTTGACAGGACGTGTACGAAATTGGATTGGAACCGTCTGTTCCCGCAGAGTCCGGCCTGCGCCGACGAATTCGAGAGGAATGGACTCGCCCGAAGTCGCCCGTGCCGTGGCCGTTGCGATGTTTGTTGCAAGAGTGGCGTCGTGTGCCACGGCCTCCACTCGCAATCGACTTGGGTCGACAATCTCGAACAGAACCTCTCGTGCATCGATGACTTGGCCAGCAACGACATTAGCTGCAGAAACGACTCCTGATACTGGTGCGGTCAGCGCCTCCGTTGTCGACAGGCTGCCGCCAATGGCTGTTAGTCGCTCCTTTGCGCTTGCCACTTCCGCCTCGGCCGCCTCGATTTCCTTTTGCGGCACTGTGCCCTCTAATTGCTTCAATCGAGCCAGACGCTTTTCAGCTAGAGCTCTTGTCGAACGAAGCTCTGCTGCCTGAGCCACCTGGTTCGCCCGCTCAAGAGACCCAGTTGACGGTCGCACGTAGGCAAGCACTTCACCCTTGCGAACAGTTTGGCCCAACGACGGGAGGCCCTTGGGGCCGGGCTCTACACGGCCCGCCACCATCGGCTGGACCTTACCACCTGCGTTGGGGTCCATAACGACTCTTCCGACGAGTTCGAAGGCTTGTGGGTGCTCCTTGCCTTCGGCGACAATGGTCCGTACTGCAAGCTGTCGCTGGGTGATTTTTGGAAGGAAGACGCTTCCATCAGGAAGACGCTTCGGTCCGTTGGAATTGGCAGCTCCCTGGGGCTCATCTCCATGGTCGTGGCCGGGACCTGCATAGGCACTGACAGAGAAAGCGGCGGCAAGAAGCCCCACCATGATGGTTTGAGATACGTTTTTCATTATTTCAGTCCTCCAGCATTGCGCGACAATTTCCAGCGGCGAACACCGAGTGTTAGGAGCGCAAGCACAATTAAGGCAGCAGCACCGAATCCAATTCGTTGATACAGGGGGCTTGAGGCGTCATTGCCATGCGCATGGTCTTCTCCGGCATGACCATCAGGAATAACCAGATTCGCGGCAAGGATGTCGACCTCGTCGCCTGCAGTGACAGTCAGCGTGACCGGGTATTTGCCAGGCTTCTCGAATGACTTCACGACAAACTTGTAGTCGCCGCTGTCCTCATGAAACTCGCCAACTGCCTTTGTCGACCCACTTTCGAGCTCGACTTTGGCCTTTAGGACCGGGGCATTGTCGGCATACTGGTCAACGAACACCGATAGCTCGTGGCCATCGAATACGCCTACAACTTCAAAGAGGTCTGAGTGCGCTTCAAACCGAGGAGACACGGAACCGGACGAAGCCACTGGCGCTTCGTCGCCGTGGTCATGTCCAGGTCCTGCGATAGCTGTGCTGAATGAAAATGCCAAAGCCACCAGTGGTATGGCGAAACGAGAGAAGAGTCGGTTCATGGGATGAGCCCTAGTGCTTGGTTGAGCTTGGAAATAGCGCGCCCGACCTCGAGTCGTGCACGGGTGAGTGCGAGTTCAGCCTCAAAACGGTCGTTTTCGCTGCGCAACCGGGTCGGAAGGTCCAGTTCGCCTAGCTTGAATGCCTTGGCATAGAGTCCTTGCGTCTCCGAAGCTAACTGGAAGCGTTCTTGTGCCAGGGTCTCTATCGCCTTTGCCTGTTCGAACTCCGACTTTGCAGCGTCAGATTCGGCCAGGAGGCGTTCATGTTCCAGCGACAAGGCGGCCTGTGCCTCGATGAGCTCTGCATTGGCAGCGGTAACGCGAGGCGCATTGCGTGCTTGAGTAGCGAGTGGGATACGCACGGCAAAACGTACCGATTTGTCATATCCATCCCCTCCGGCCGGGCGTTCCCGGACGAACCCCAGAGCGACTTCTGGCGCGTCACGCCGCTCAGCGCTCGCCTGAGCCAGACGTGCCTGTCCAACTTCTACGGCAGTGTTGGACGCAGCAAGCAGCGGATGGGGCGACGAAACTTGTCCTGCATCAGGCAGCGCCTCACCCGTCTCAGGAACTTGGGCAAGACCAGTGAGTGCCGTAAAAAGCCGCTGAGACCGAAGGGCTCGAGCCTCTGCCTCAGCTGCCATGGCTCGGGCAAGGCGTTCAGCGACTTGAGCCTGGTTCAGGTCGGCTCGCGCCAGGTCGCCGGCCTTGAACCGCCGTGCTACATCTTCCAGGAGCACCCCTGTCTCGCTGACCTTGCGTAGTGCCACATCGCGGTCGTTCTGGGCGAAACGGGCTTGCCAATACGCTTCACGGACCTCGCCTGCTATCTTCAGTCTGGCCGCAAGGGTTTTGGCATCAAGCTGGGTCGTTTCTGCTGCAGCTAGCCGCTGGGCGGCATTGCGCGTCCCTGGCATCCAGAGAGGAACCGCAATTTCTGCCTCAATCTCCCGCTCACCGCGGTCTTGATTGAATCTGTCGGTCCGTTGGGACAGGCCAATGCTCGGCGCCCCGGGAAATAATGAGGACGCGGCGCCTCGTTTTGCTGCTGCTTCATCCAGGCGAGCGTGAAGTGCGCGTGCTTCAGGCTGCCGGGACCAGGCAGCTTCGACAGCGTCTTTGAGGGTTGGGGGTGCAGCATGGGCAGCGCTTGCGCCGCCCATAAAGGCTACTACCGCCAGTTTGCATAACAAACTAGAGGACGAACGAAATCGTCGCATTCAGATTCTCCTAAGTGAATAAAAACCAAGGGGAATCCGGCGGATACGTTATCTGCGGGAAATAGCTAAGCGTAGATTGAGGTGGTCCGCCGGATTAGATGGCGGAGAACCATTTAGGCTTTTCGGGTCTGGAAGATGCTGTGGATATGAATTGAGAAGTCGCGTTCACAGGCGGTCCCGCTACCGGCCCTGCGTGAGGCGTGTCCAAGCTGTAAACAACCATCCCGCTGTACAGGCCGTGACAGTCGGCACAATCCGAGATTTTGAGAGCCGTTGAATCTTCGTCGGAATCCTGACCTACTTGGGCATGGTGGTGTTCCTGCTGATGCTCGTGATGGCCAAAGTGCTTTGCCGTGACCTCAGTCTCAGGCTGGCAGTACGCCGCAACCACAGCCCAGGAGGCCTGCAGCGGCATGACAAACAGCAAGAAAATGAGGAAGAGTTTTTTCACGGATGAAATCTTAACACTCACACGGAGGTTTTGGTACTAACTAAGGCTTTGTTCAGTCAATCAAGCGGCGCAGACTGTCATCGATCGGAACTCGCTTGAACATACTTATGTTCGTTCCTCCTGTAGTTCCAACGGGTACGACACCAACGGCTGAGCCGATTACCCCCAGCGCGATACGTACCGCTTGTCCTACGACCTCTACTGTCGACCGGCGTTTCAGGCCGATTTTGAGCATCCACCAGTGCGTCACTACATGCGGTACGACATGTCGTTGACCAAGTACGTGGGCGGTCTCCAGATGGCCAAAGGCTTGTCCCAGTCGCCCTTTCCTGTACAGGTCCATGGCTATTGCCATCTCCGAATCAAAAGCAAATTTCAGTTCGTTATTCATTGTCTTCTCCCCCTGGAGCCAGCATCAAACCCAACGCCGAGTCTTGTGCATATATTCTTCGTACTGCGCGCCATGCTGCTTTACCAAAAAGTCTTCTTCGAGCCT
The DNA here is from genome assembly GCF_035916955.1 of Noviherbaspirillum album. Classification (NCBI taxonomy): domain Bacteria; kingdom Pseudomonadati; phylum Pseudomonadota; class Betaproteobacteria; order Burkholderiales; family Oxalobacteraceae; genus Noviherbaspirillum; species Noviherbaspirillum album. The sequence continues at coordinate 54,282 of NZ_JAWIIV010000027.1, forward strand.
GACCTGAATCTGAATGAGAACATCGGCGGCTAGCGCCGCGGCGACCGTCACAGCATTAGGCCGTAACAACACCAGACTCAGCATGCTGAGGCGCATACCGAGAAATATTGGATTCCTCGAGTAGGCGAACAGGCCAGAAGTGACCAGATTGGTTCTGTTCTTCTGGTCGATGCCAATCCGCCAAGATTTTTCCATCTGGGTCTGGGCGATGACCGTCCACACCAGCGACGTGATGAGAAGCACCCAACCGGCCGCGCGCGCTTCCGAATGTGCCAGCCATTCGAGCGTGCCAAGCATTCGGTCAGTGTCCGCCCAGAATGCTTGGACGACGACATAGAGGCCTAGGCCAACAAGGACGAAGCGAAAGCCTGACGTGACGAACCCGTAAGCAACGTCACTCGACGGCAGAACGTACGGATTGAGTCCCGTTTGACGCCATACCCGAACTGACGGCCAGACAAATGCCACGGCAAAGTAAGTCAGGAACAACAGCGCAAGAAGAATTCGTTCCATGTGTCACCTCGGACGAGCAACGACCTGGATGATTGGCTTGCGAGCCATTTCAGCGCGTGCCTGAGTAATGACCGTACGTGCTGCCGACAAGCCCAAGACTCCCATAATGGCCGCCACCACGATGTCTGGCCATCCTGCTCCGGTACCAAACACCCCCAGCGCAGCAAGCATCACGGCGACGTTGCCAACCGCATCATTCCTTGTACAGAGCCAGACCGAGCGCATGTTGGAATCCCCGTTGCGGTAGGAGAACAGAAGCACGGCAACCAGCAGGTTTGCCAAGAGTGCAACAAAACCGATGGTGCCCATCGTCACATGTGCCGGCACAGTTCCTGTGGCTGCGCTCCATAGTGCTGCCCCAAGGACGAATAGCCCATAGCCTCCCATAGTCAAGCTCTTGATGAGGGCTGTTCTGGACCGCCAGATTGGTGCCATACCAAATACGAAGAGGGATACAGCGTAGTTAGCCGCGTCCCCGAAAAAATCGACCGCGTCGGCCAGTAGAGAGACAGAGCCGGCGGCCCACCCACTGAATAATTCGACGCCAAACATCCCGGCATTGACCGCCAGCGCAACCCAGAGGATGCGGCGGTAAGTCGGGTCAACAGGTGGTTTGTCGGAGGAGCAACCTCCAGAGCAGCAAGCAGACATATCACATTCCTTTCATACGTATGCCTATTAAAAACCCTGTAGTCACTCTATGGTCAAGCATTTTCTTCAGGACGGAGGCCTAAGCGGCGGAGGTTGCGTTATCAAATCGTCAAAAAGCGTTATTTTGCGCTTGCGGCTTTGGCCAACTCTTCATCGACCAGTTTTTTCAGATGGTCAGGGCCGAACTCTGGCAAGGGCCGACCATTCACGAAGAACTCAGGCGTCCCCCTGACGTTGAGCGCCTTGACGTCTTCCATGTCTTGCTGAACCAGCTTCGTCAACTCGGGCGATTTCATATCTTCTTTGAGGCGAGGAACGTCGAGTCCAAGCCTTTCGAGATGCGGCCAGACGCGGTCAAGCTGAGCAGCATGGCCGTGTGTCCAGTCAGGTTGAGCAGCGAGGAGTGCTTCGAGCGACTCCCAGTATTTTCCTTGTTTTCTCGCTGCCTCAAGTACCTTCACAACTTCGTCGGCGCCGGTATGGAATGGTGCGTAGCGGATGGTCAGCCGAATCTTATCCGGACTCGATGCCATTATCTCTTTGACGAATGGATAGAAAGCTCGGCAAGACTCGCATGCCGGGTCCAAGAATTCAACGATGTGAACTGGTGCGTTTGCATTGCCCAAGGTCGGTGAATGGAACCGCACAAGCGCTTCACTGTTTTGCGAGGTGGCCTGAGTAGCTTGTTCAGCTTTTTTGTTCTGATACGTGTTGATTCCGAGCGCAAATGTGACCGCCAATATGACGGCAGTCACAATAAAGATAGTCTTTTGTTTCATTTGGAAGCCTTGAAATGAGTAGTGATGAGCAGTGCAGTGATGGCAGCGAATGCTGCAACGGAAAGCATCGGTATAGTCAGGAATCCGAACCATTCGATTTGCTCCTGCGAGCATGGCACGCCTTGTGTGCATGGCGTCATTGACTCGGCAATAACGCCTTCAGCAACCAGAAGGTGGAACACTGCAATGCCCAAGCCGATAAGTGCCAGCGGAAATGCGTATCGCACCACTTTTACGTCCACAGGGAAAAGGCCTGCAGCAAGGACAAGTACGAGCGGGAACATGCAAATGCGCTGGTACCAGCACAGCACGCATGGTGTCAGACCCATGACCTCACCTAGGAAAATCGCCCCAAGGGTGGAAACCGTTGCCAAAACCCAGCTCAGGAATACCAAGGGCCATAAGGAAGCTTTTATGTCTGTTGATGCCATCATGTTTTGAGCAGCGTTTTGAGGTCTTGTACGATGTCTTCGGCTGGCTGGGCATCCCTGAAAAACAGGCGAAGGCGGCCCTGCGGGTCAAACGCGTAGGTTTGGCCGGAATGGTCCACCGTGTAAAAGCCGTCTTCATTTGGCTTCTGCAGCACGCGAATTACCTTGAACTCCTTCGCCGCAGCGTCAACCTGTTGCTCAGTTCCAGTCAAGCCAAGGAACGACGGGTGAAAGGCGGGAACATACTTGGCCAGCAGCTCCTGCGTGTCCCGTTGCGGGTCCAGCGTGACCATCAGCACTTGTACCCTTTCAGCGTCCTTGCCAAGCTTTTCCATGGCTGAGGCCAGCTTCACCATTGTCGTCGGGCAGACGTCGGGGCAATTGGTATAGCCGAAGAAGAGGACAACGGCTTTGCCCTTGAAATCAGCAAGAGTCCGCGGCTTTCCAGTATGGTCTGTCAACTGGAATTCCTTGCCCCACTCGCCGCCGGTAATGTCCACCGACGCAAACTTCTGGTCAGGGATGCTCTTGTTGTCACATCCAAGCAAGACGGTGCCAGCCAGAAGCAACGCTGCTGCATATCGAATTTTCATGTGCGACCTCCGCGTTACTTGCCAAGTGGCCGGACTGGCACTGAGACGACTGAAGTGTTCCTCACCTTTTTGGCATCTTCGAACGTCAGCTTCACTGTCAGGTTTTCACCGGCCGACAACGGTTTTTTCAGGCCGAGCAGCATCAGGTGCAAGCCGCCTGGCGCGAGCTCGACGGTTTGCCCGGCTTGAATGGCCAGCTCACCGTGCTCCCGCATTTTCATGACGCCATCATGGTGATGCATGGTGTGAACCTGAACGTCCTTGGCAACCTCGGTCTGAATGTCGACCAGACGCACAGCATTGGAACTGCTGACTTTCATGTACACGGCTCCGACCGGCTGCCCTGGGACAGTCGCACGTGCCCATGCATCAGTCACCGAAACGTCGGCAAATGCGCTTGAGGTCACACTGGCAAGTAATGGGGCGAGCAATAAAGTTTTCATGGTTTCAAAAAAGTGAAATTTGAGGATGGGCGTCAAGCCTGCGGTAGGTCGCGCGCTCAGCGCCCTGCGTAACAGAAGCAGCCAGAACAACCGCAACTAAGATGGCGGAAGCTTGGTTCATAGGCGTAGCTACCCCGCCCTAACTACCTGAGCGGGAGCACTGCGAAGAAAATCAAGAATGCGTAGGTGGGGCGCGAGATTGTGCGGGCGCCCATGTGAACAAGGGTCGAGGCGCCTGGTAGAAGAGGAATGGGCGGGGAAAGGAAGCTACTGTGTTCAATATGGCCGACACGGTAGCAGGGACTGGTCCTGGCGTATCACTGTGGATTCTGCAAAATGGACAGTCTTCAAAATGCTGGTCATGTTTGACCGTCGAGAACGGCTTCAAGGTGCCTTCGTAAGGAACACTAACTTGCTTGACTCCCGAGGCCGTGCAGATTTCGACCGTCTTCGGTGATGAACGACTTTTCGCAGCAAAGGCGTGCGAAATCGACGGCGCAAGAGCGACCAGCAGGATGGCGAGCAATGCCATCCATGCAGTCAGGAGTCTTGTGTACCGAGTTGTTCTCATTTTTGTATTTTATCGCACCCGTTCTGTTGAGACCTCCGAACAGACCTCAGTGGTGCTCGGTCACAAGCGTAGTTGCAATCCTCTCTATGGGAAATAGACGCAACCAATTTGACGTACAATGTCCGTAGTAACTACGGGGTTTCGGCAAGGGAGGATGAATATGCGTATCGGGGAACTGTCAAAACGTACAAGTTGCGACATTGAAACTATCAGGTATTACGAGAAAAGCGGTTTGTTGGCAGAACCGGGAAGAAACAGTAGCGGATACCGTGAATATGCGACGGAGCACCTCGAGCGACTCCAGTTCATCCGCCACTGCCGTTCGTTGCAGCTGAGCTTGGCAGAAATTCGTGTGCTGCTTGACCTGCAAGCCAACCCTGCTTTGGGATGCCAGAGCGTCGATGAGCTCCTTGACGGGCACATTGCGCAAGTGCGCGAACAAATGGCTGCTTTACGTACTCTTGAGCAGCAACTGGTCAAGCTCCGCAAACAATGCCAAGGGCCACATTCAGTTGAGGAATGCGGCATATTGCAAAATCTGAACGAAGCGGCTGAAAGTCATGAATGTGCTTGCCATGATGACGGCGATAACACTAAGTAATTGAAACAGGAATCACGGATGGCAACAGTTTTCTTCTCATATAGCCACGTTGACGAAGCGCTCAGAGACAAGCTCGAGGAGCACCTGTCGATGTTGAAGCATCAGGGCCTCATCGAATCTTGGCATGACCGGCGTATTCTCGCTGGGTCCAACATTGACGATGAAATTGATGAGAATCTCGAGAAGGCGGACGTCATCCTTTTACTCGTGAGTTCTAGCTTCATCGCGTCGAGCTATTGCTATGGTCGAGAAATGAAGCGTGCAATGGAGCGGCCTCACGAAGGAACGGCTCGAGTCATTCCAGTGATTCTTCGCACATGTGACTGGCACCCAGCCCCGTTCGGAAAGCTATTGGGCGCCCCCAAGGACGGTAAAGCAGTAACCACTTGGCCGGACCAGGACGAGGCTTTCACCGACGTAGCACGATAGGTCCGCCAGGTAGTTACACCAGCTACTACTAGGAGGGAAGTGACACAACCGGCTTCGGCTACCGGCGCTCGTCAAGACGCTTTCCTGGCATCGCCCGCGAGACCCGCATCGGCGGCCGCACAGGAACCAAGCCTCACCCCGCGCTCCAGCAACCTCCGTCTGAAGAAAGAATTTACGGAGTTCGACCGTGACCAGTTTCTCCTCGATTCCTTCGAATACATGCCGCGCGCAATGAACCACCGCTCGATCCCGCCACCCTCGCCGGCCGCTCATCAGAAGCGTTGGGCGGCAGTGTACTGTATCCACACCCCGCCACGCGTTGGCAATGGTTCGCGGACCAGCCGATTTACACCATCTGGCGAAGAAACCGCGAACAACTCGACGACGACAGCCAAATCGAGTGGCGGGGTGAAGGTGCGTTGCTGGGGCGCCCACATGAGGCGGTTGCATGGGCTCCGCTTGATGCAGCAGGCTGCGCATTCCTGGACACTTGTATGGCCGGACGTCCGCTGGCTGATGCGGCGGCCGCTGCACTCAGCATGCAGCCGGACATCGACCTTGCCCAACTTCTTGCAATGCTGCTCAATAACGGCGCATTCGGCCATATTGACATCGCCCACGACCACCTATAGAAGGAGCTATCATGAACCACGCCACCGCGTCCGAGGCTGCCGTCGCCACCACCGGCGGCTTTCGCGGACTCTGGAATTGGCTTGCCGACAGATTGAAGAACCTAATCAATCACACCACGCTGGCGCTGATCGATCGCTTCGCGATCGCCGCGACCTTTTTTTATTCGGGCCGCACCAAGGTAGACGGTTTCCTGACCGTGCATGACGGCAGTCATCCAGATCTTCGTCTATCCTGATGCATGGCCGACGCACCTGTCGTGGGCTGGGCTGATGCTTTATCTCGCTGCCCACGGTGCCGGGAAAGCCTCGCTCGACCAGACGATTGGGCTTAAATAGGCGAACATCACGTAGTTCAGGCCAAGACCAACTCCATGGCGCGGTTTGCGTGCATTCGTTAATGCCGTAATTTCGCTTGTAGTGGCTTCACTTGCAGCTTTTGCTGCGCATTGCTTTTGCAACGATTATTGCGTGCTTTCCCTTCGTTACTGCTCTTCCAAAACTGGCTTCGAAAGTCCGCTGGTTGAATCGGTCGTTCTCTGCGACTGCAGTTGTCACAGCTATTGACACTATCGTACTGGCATCAGCCGCCATGCGGGCTTTGAACCTGTATCTGCCAGTCTGACCCAATAAAAGGCATAGGTGAAATACGACCCCGGCAAGGTACGGCCGCAGGCCTTGCTTGAAACACTGCGCCAAATGGTTTATAGCGTCTCTGAACCGTGCAAGCTAAATCCTTATGAAGACGACGAACGAGACTTGATACCAATTCTTTTGAATCGTAAGGCGACAATATAAAAGATTATTGGAGGAAGGACGAGCATTTGCATAATCGGAGTAATGCCAATATCCAGCCCTGGTATCAACGGCATAGCATTCGTATAGCTCCATCGCTGAAGGACGTGTACTGCGCCCCATTCGATGACAGCTGCGAGAATCAGGCCCGTCAGCAGCATCGCCCTATAGCCGCCTTTTCCGGGGTCAACGAACCAATCTGCTCTCTTAAAAATAGCCCAGCCTACCGCGTAAATAATCCACAGGATGATGCCGTCGCCCAAACTGGCGACAAAACAATGCCACCAGATACTTTCCCAGCTGCTCATTCCCTCGAAGAGAAACCCTTGTCCCACTTCCCAAACATAATTCACTACAACCGAGATGACGAACAGCCATGCACAGATCGAAAGCAGGCTGGCGCGAGACTGTCTGAATGTGGAGGTCATTGGCTTTGCGTCAAAAGAGGAAAGCGGACATATATTAGTAGACGGCTAACTCTAGCATGAGACTTTGTAATCCGTAATTCGAAAATGGTTGGCCAAGACCAACTGGTTACGCTTAGCCGTTGGGATACGAAGTTTCAGGGTAACCTGAGGGTTCCATCCCTTCAGGCTTCGATATTTTCAAAGAAGAAATATTTCTGTACCACCTGTTGCGTCATGTGCATGACGTCGCGATCCGAGCAACGCGTGATGAGTTCGTCTATTTCCCGTGCAATCGCCTCGAATTGGTCAAATAACTCAGGATCAAAATGGATTGAACGTCCTTCACGCATGATTTGCATGGCCGTCTCAAATGGAAATGGCTCTTTATAGGGCCGCTTTGTGCGCAGTGCGTCGAATACATCAGCGATGCAAAAAATGCGTGCTGCCAGCGGAATAGCCTCTCCCCGCAAGCCTTTTGGATAACCGCTGCCATCCCATTTTTCATGGTGCCCTTCAATTACTTCGCGAGCGTATGCAAGCATACCCACATCTCCCGCAATTTGCCCGCCAATTGCGACATGCTCGCGCATTACCTCTAGCTCACGCGGATCAAGTTTCCCGGGTTTGAGCAGGATGGCGTCCGGGATGCCAATTTTGCCGACGTCGTGCAGAAACGAGCCGGCAATCAGATTGCACATCTGTTCATTGCTTAACTGTGCCGCCTCACCAAGGCGCGCCGCAATCCAAGTCACCCGGTAATTGTGGATGCCGGTATCGGAATCACGCTTTGCAATGGCCCGGCCCAGCGCTTCCAATACACCCATATGCCCTTGCATTATCAATTGCGCGTTTCGATAGTTCGCAAGCGCCAGATTGGTTAGCAAGGGAAATTGAACGATTGTTGCAAGCAGCACAGCGACCGCGGCGACAACGCCGGATAGCAATGCCGAATGGTGGATCGTTTCCAATTCCACTGGGTGGACTTCACGTATGGCTTCCAGATGGCCTAATACCTGCCCGTCAGCTGTGGAAAGCGGAACAGAAACACGTAGCATACGCATGCCCGAAACCGCCAGGCTCTCATACGTATCCGTTCCGGTAGACACTACAGCCGCACGTGCAGCAATGGCTTTCGCAGTATCCGTATAGCCGGGTTGTACGGCGCTTGCGATCCTCTGCCCATCTTCATCGTAGACCGAGATCATGGCAAAAAGGCCGCCAACCATGTGTTGGACCTCCGTTGCAATTGCCTCGTTTCTTTGTTCGGGCGGCAGTTCGATAGCGCCCATGTGCAGTCCGCGCAGCGCTTCTGCAGTCAACACGCGCGCCAGTCCCTGTTCCGCTATGCGTTGGTGCTGCCAATAGGAGAGTGCTGCCGCTGAGAGGATGATAAAAATGGAAACGGGCGCTACTCTTGCAAGCGCCTTTTTAAGAATTTTATGTATGCGCATGTCAGTTCCGTTGGCTTCCCCGTTCAAGGATAATGGAATCCACAGCGCAAGACAAACGCGCGCCAAAAAAGTCACGTCTCGTATAAAAATATTGTGGCTAATGTTGATAGATATATGCACGCCGCATCTGGTTTAGCTGCTGCAAATACCTCGATGCCGCCGCGCAGGCAAACCCAATATCAGAGGGATGAAATCGACTGACATCAATTCCCCCATACATCGGGAATGATGGTACTTCTGGGCGGTGGGAAGGCGTCTCGGTCGTCGTGCAGATTACAGACATTTAATTTTTCCGTCACGTTGCTGTTTGGACCGGCTCGCTACACTGCATGCATGGATTGAGCTTACTGGCTAGTCCACTTCCCCGACTACAAAAGGAGTGCAGCATGAAATCGAAAAGACTGATATCCGCCGTCGCTGGCCTGGTACTGATTGCCGGAATGAGTTCAAGCGCTTTCGCAGACGACAAATGGCAGGGCGACCAAGGCTCAAACTGGTTGGAGCACGTCCAGTCGACCAAGTCGCGGGCCGAGGTACTTGCTGAGCTGGAGCAGGCCCGCAAGGACGGTTCGCTCAGGGTTGGTAATGGAACGACCTATCCTCCGCAGCCAACAGCTGTCAATGGCAGAACCCGGGCGGAAGTACAGGCAGAAGCAGTGCAGGCAAACCGTCAAGGAAATCGTAACATTAACTCCATCTATTTTGGTGGTGCGTAACTGGCTCATGGCTGTTAACCGCGGAAGGCTGCGATAGCGTTCTTCCGTACTCAAGGAGTTTGATATGAAAAAGATCATCGCCACCATCACCGGCGTAATCGCGCTCGGCGTCAGTCTATCGGCGGCTGCAGGACCCGACTGGGCACTTATCGAACAGGCGCGTCAGCAAAATGCTCGCCTTGTTCAGGTCCAGGCTACACAGTTCGGCCAAGCCGATGTTCAAAAGCAAAAGGAAATGAACCGCACAATGGAAGATATGATGAAAGAGTGCACGCAAATGATGAAAAGTGGCTGACTCGCCTCCGCTATCGAAACTGCTCGGCGTCGGACCTATGGATCCCGACGCCGAGCAAACGCCTTTGGGTCTAGGTGAGGGATTTCCAGTATTGAGTAACGTATGACAAACGCCTTCACCTCAAGACTGGACTACACCGTACGTCATTAAGGCAATAGCGACCTCACCAAGGATCATTCCCTACTGGCCGAACACCAGTGCTTCCATCGAGGCTCTTTCCTCTTTATCGGGGAACCAGGTAAAGTCCTCGCCCAACTCGGCACGCAGTTGCTGGATGGTCGAGTCCTCACCGCTATCCATCTCTTGCGATGCCATCACGGCTGCATAAAATGCATGGTTTGCCGCGATTCCATGACGACATTTTGGCCAATTGATGTGCCCGTCCCGGTCAAATTCAAACATGCTATAAGTCTCATTGTCGATCTTCCCCAGACCTCCATCGCAAGTTTCCACATACCAGTCCGCAACACGTACCGTTTGACCAGCATATTCCGGTACGCTTCGCTCCCCGCGCACCAGTTCGACATATGCTTGATGGACTATCTGCCTGACTCCCGCCGTTTCGGAGACAAAAAATATGATACTTTGGCGCATTATTGGACCTCTTTTGGTAAAGGATTACGGAAAGAGATAGGACCAAGACTAGGCTATCCGATGCGACCAGCCGATGGGGCTAGGCAAGGCATCGCGCCTTGAGCGAATGCGACGCGCACATTTGTCCAATACGCGTCATTCTAACCTGCGGCTACGGGACAGGAAATGACGGAGCCCGGTGATCGCCTACTGGCGTGGTAGGCCATGCACCGGACCGTCCGTTCCTGCTGAGACCACGCAGAGACACATTCCAAACGTGGCCCTGCAAGGCTTAGCCGCCAGAATACATATTGTCTGTTGCGCCAAAGCCGGCGGATCGTGCATTCGCGACTCCGGCCTCGGTAGCCGTGCGACCGGCAACAGATTTATCTGCGGTGGCCTCTGGATAGAACGGACTGGCACCAACGCGCCACCCCTGCGCGCTCGCGCGCTTCAATTCGGCAATGACTTCAGTCCGCGTTTTAGTCGATTCACGCGCGGGCTCCTGCTGACCGTAGTTGGCTTCACTTGGCCACCGATGATCGGCCATAGCGCTGGACGATGCACCTACAAAAACCAATGCGGCGATAGCAACGGATAGTTTATTCAGCTTCATGATGCGCTCCTTATAGTGTAAAGGTTGTTTGGATCTCCTTCACGTTACCGATCCATGCGCATAAGTGTATGGGCCAAGCCTCGACAGTGCGGTGACAGCTTAATTACATCTCTGTCAGGCTCGATAATCGACGAAAAGACCGATTGCCCCAGCGTGGACATTGATTGCGCGTTATGCCGATTCGATGCATTGAAGGAGGCATCGCCAAAGTAGCGCGCATGCCTATGTCCTTCGCTGAGTGCGCATGCGCGCGAGCCGTACGTATGGCTGTTGATACCGCGATACCTGCACATGTCGTCCAGAATCCACGGTAGAACTACCCGCGCCAAGAGGGAGTGAACGAGTGTCATCTTCTGTGTACGATAAATCGCACCATGGCAATCGTAAGCATCTGTCCCCCATTGCTCGACCCGCATCGGTCCTTCAATTTTTAGGGTCGACAACCGTTGGGCGGGCTGGCTGGCCTGCCTGCCTACTTGTCGGCTACCGTACAATGACAGAACAAAACATCGACAAAACATGTCTCCCACCGCATGCCAGGAGTTCCAACCTACTGTGGCGGATCTTGACCCGTGGGCAACCTTGTCAATTCAGCCATTGTCTCTTGAATGGCGGAACTGTCTTCCTTCGCCGCCAGCACCTCCAGCGCACGTAAAAGATGCTCGGCGACTTCCATATTGTCTTCCTCGTATGCGCGCTTGCATGCTGCTAAAACGTCGTCTCCGAGGGTAGGCTTCTGATTGTCCATCGGTTGCACCTTTCATCTATCTGTTCATGCATCATCGGACTGCTACGACGGGCCCAACTCATGCCCCCTAGAAGCTGGCAAAGATCTTTGGCGCTGAATCGGGCGTAAGATAGTAGACGTGAATGGGGGCTTTCTTATTGCCCGGCATACCTGGCGCGCCAACCGGCATTCCGGGGACCGATAAACCTTTAATCGGCATCTTTTCTGCAAGTACTTTTTTGATTTGATTTGCAGGAATGAGTCCTTCGAAAACATACTTACCAATTGTGGCAGTGTGACAACCTTCCAGATGTTCGGGAACACCGTGTTTCGTCTTGACGGTTGCCATATCATTGGTGTTGATCATCTGCACTGCAAAGCCATTTTCCTTGAGATGATCCGCATAGACATCGCAACAACCACAATTCGGGTTCTTGTATAGTTTTACCGGCACTGCGGCGGCAAGGGCCGGTAACTGCACGGCAACCAGCATGGCTGCAGCCAGCGTTCTTTTCAAAATAGCCATTGTCATTATCCTCATAATATGTAGACGTCGATTAAAAGCGAACGGCCTGCCGACTGCACCTTTTGCAGACATTAGCGCGCGTCCGGTGGAAAGGGTGTTTTGCGGCTTTCGTCGCGCTGAATGCGCCTTTGCTCTGGCGTCCATAGGGTTTTCAGGTACGTGATCACGGCGCGTATTTCGCCTGGATCCAGCACATCGGCATACGCCGGCATCGTCAGCCGCGGTGTCTTGTTGAATGGGTCGCGCCAGCCGTTGCGGATCGTTTTGTAGAGCATGCCATCCGCATGTTTCCAGGTATGTCCGCTAGCGTCGTGCGGCGGAGCAGGTAATTCACCGAGTTCGTTACGCGTCTGCCAGTTAGGTTGCCCCTCCCCGCGCTCGCCATGACACGCTGCGCAGTGCTGCTGATAGACGTGGCGTCCACGTTGCACATCCTGATTATTGAGCTTGTCCTTTTGAGCCGCCCCGGCATGCAGCGGTGTGGTGCAGATTAAGAAAAGCATTGCAAGATACCGCAGGCAAGTCATTCCATCTTCTCCCAGGTTGCTCCACGATCGGCGCTGCGGAACAATTCCTTTTTGTCTGCGGCATAGACGTATCCATCGGGCGCGGCAATCAAGGCGGTCACACTGCCAGGTGCAGCAGGTAACGCCGTCCATTGTTCACCGCCGTCAGCACTGACGAACAACCCGGTACCGCTGGAAGCGTAGACACGTTCCGGCTGCGTTGGATCATACGTCACAGACGAATAGCCGACTTCGCTGGTGCCAGCCCTGTGCCATCCACAGAAGCAATCCATGGAGCGCCAGACGCCCTTAGGCGTCGCCGCAAACAGCCATCCAGTTTCCATGCTTCCGGCCATATTGGAATGAATGAACTGGGTGATGCCCTGGCGTGGCCCGCTATCCATCAAGCGCCAATGACGGCCGGCATCCTGGCTTCGGAAAATGCCCTTGCCATCTACATAGGCATAGACGGTTTCCGCTTGGGTGGAATGCGCTGTCACCGCGCGAACTTTCCCCTTTGGCAAGCCCTTGTTAGCCATGACCCAGTTCTTGCCTCCATCATTACTGCGCCACACTCCGGAATCGGCCCCGGCAACAAAAAGAAGGCTCGGGTCGTGCACCGACACCGCAATGTCAGTCACCCTGCTTTTCGCAAGGGATGGCGGCAAGATTTGCTCGTGCCAGGTGTGCCCTTCATCCGTACTCGTATGGAGTGCATTAGGCGTGGCTTTCAGCAGCATTTTGGTTGGCGCCTGGTAGTCAAGTGCGACGACACGTTTCTCCGACGCGGCTTCCATGGATGCACTCGTCGCATGTGCCACACCATGGGACAGCATCGCCGCAATGACAATGGTCATGCCAGCCTGCCGTAAGACCGTGCGTAACGTCGGGTACGTCCCATCTGACGGTGATGTGTTCGCCTGCTGAGCAAACCTCTGGGGTGCCTGCGTCGCCAAGCTAAGCCTTGACGTGTTCAACGAGCCTACTTTTTTCATGACAAATGTTCCTTTGTGTTTAATGGAGTAATTGAGCGAGCAAACCGGCAAAGCGGTCTGCCTCCACAAAACCGATGACGCGTGTGCCCGCAATTTCCTGGCCGGAGAAGTCAAAAAACAGGATTGCCGGTGGACCGAACAGGCCGAATCGGGACATCAACTGCTTGTGCTCGTTGGAGTTTGCAGTTACATCCGCCTGCAATAACACGGCATCCTTGAGTCGGCTACGCACGACCGCATTGGAAAACGTCTTATGCTCCATCTCTTTGCAACTCACACACCAGTCGGCATAGAAATCCAGCATCACCAGTTTCCCCGTGCTTTCACGTAGTTTTGCGTCGAGTTCGTTCACGCTTGCTATGCGATGAAATGCAAGCGGCGCCGCTTGCGGCGGTTGCATGCCGTTGACAACGTTATCAAGCGGACGGGAGAATTCGCGGGCGCCGCTGCCAGCGCCAACGAGGTAGATTGCACCGACCAGAAAGCTGGTCACACCAATCCCCTGACGCAATCTTCCACTCGCTCTAGTGCCACCGGGTGCAGCAATAAAAGCGCAAAGATACACGGCATATCCGACAAGAATAGCGCCAGCCAATGCCATGCCCAATACAGGGCCCATCAACGGCAGGGCAATCCAAACCGCCGTACCTAGTAGCAATAGACCTAGGAACACCTTCACCGCTTTCATCCATGCCCCGGAACGAGGCAGGATGTTGCCGAGGGCGGTTCCCAAAGCCAGCAATGGAACGCCCTTGCCTAGCGCCAGCGCAAATAGGGCGCTTCCGCCCAGCACGACGTCTTGAGTCTGACCGATGTAAAGCAGTGCGCCTGCCAGCGGTGCTGCAATGCACGGACCCGCAATCACTGCTGCCACTGCTCCGGTGACGAACACCCCGAGACCAGAGCGCGCACCGGCATGTCTTTCCTCCCCTGCCAGGCGGCTTTGCAGAAATGACGGCATCTGCACTTCATACAAGCCAAACATTGATAGTGCTAAAGCAACGAACAGCAGCGCCATAACGCCAGTTGCCCATGGCGTCTGCAACGCCGTTGACAGTAGCGTGCCACTTAGGCCGGCGGCAACACCCATGGCGGCATAGGTGACCGCCATGCCTACGACGTACGCCAACGAAAGACAGAAGGCACGGGCTTTGCTCATGCCTGGACCTTGGCCTGCAATGACACCGGAGAGTATTGGAAACATGGGCCATACACAGGGAGTCAGTGACAGCAAAATACCGAATCCAAAGAACCCGAGCAGTACCCAGGCAACATTCTCACCGTGTAGCATCGCCACGCTTTTTCCAGCGTCAAGCCACTGCGGCATCCGATCGGCAGCAGCACCAGGGTCTTGTGCATAGGTTGGCTGCAAAAAGGACTTACTTCCCTTTACGCTATCTGCTGTGTCTACCGACATGCTCCCCGTGGTGGCCAGAGCAGGTAGCGTAAGGTCGAACGTCTTTTCATTAGGTGGATAACACACACCGCCGTCCGAGCATCCCTGATAGGTAAAGTGCAGCTGCGCGACTGACTTCTCGGTGCTAGCTCGCTTAAGTAGTACCGTCGCCTCGAATGGGGCATGGAAGACTGCAACGCTACCGAACGTGGGATCTGCCTTGGGCTGTCCGTCTGGCAGCCGCACCTCTTGTACGGTAATGCTGGATGGTGCTCTAACTTGAAAGCGGATGCGATCGCGATAGAGGTAATACCCATGAGCCGGCTTAAATTGAGCTACCACGGTCGAGGCATCATGCACCCGTACACTCACCGTAAAGGCCTTTTCAGGCGGCAGAAGTTCTGGCTCGGGCTGGAAGTAGCTCAGCAATCCTTGAAGTGCGGGCAAGCCTGGTGAACTGGCGCCCGCAAGGGTAGACCTTGACGACGGCAGGGCCGCGATGGATGAGGCGACGGCAACTTGCTGAAGGTTCAGCAGCACGACGAACACCACCCAGCGCATGAGGAAACACCTAAATCGCATGCCGGTTCACCCCTTTAGCAGTGTGCGCAAGTCCTGCACCAGCATATCCACGGAGTGTTCGTCACTGAAGAACAGGCGCAGTCGCCCTTGCGGGTCGAACAAGAAGCTAGGTCCCATGTGGTCGACCGTATAAAATCCACTAGTGTCGGCTGGTTGCTGTTTGAAGTACACCTTGAACTCCCTGGCTGTGCGCTGCGTCGTCAGCTCATCGGCGTACATTCCCAGGAATGTTGGGTGAAACGCCGGAGCGTATTGCTTCAACACCTTCGGCGTGTCTCGACTCGGATCGAGGGTGACGAACAATACCTGCACCTGCTCGGCATCCTTGCCCATTTGCGTAAGCGCGGTGGAAAGCTTGTGCAGGGTCATTGGGCACATATCGGGACAGTGTGTGTAACCAAAGGTCATGATCACCGCCTTGCCACGGAAGTCGGCAAGGCTTCTCGCTGCCCCCTGATGGTCGGTCAGTTGAAAATCGCGGCCCCAAGGGCTGCCGGTAATGTCAACCAGAGAAAATTTCTGGGCAACCGGCTCGGTCCTGGTGCAGGCGGCGATCAGGACGAGAAAACCAGCCAGTAGGGCTTTTTGTATAAGCGCGTTCAAGCCTGCTTCCTTTATTCGTGGCCGATTGGCCGGATGGGCACGTCGATCGTCGATGTGACTTCCGTGTGTGTCTCATCCACAAAGGTGAATGCAAGGGATATTTTCTCCCCTGCCTTGAGTGGCTTCTTAAGCCCAAGCAGCATCAGGTGCATCCCGCCGGGGGCTAACGCCAGCACCTCATTCGCAGCGATCTTCAGCTCCTTGTGCTCGCGCATCTCCATTACGCCTTGATTCATGCGCATGTTATGTAGTTGCACCTGCTTCGCCGCTTCCGTTTCAATTCGCACCAGCGCCACGGGAACTGCACTGGCGATAGTAAGATAAGCAACCCCTACCGCCTGTCCGGGCACGGTTGCCCGAGCCCATGCCCCAGCAATACGTATGCGAGAAGGAGACGAAACGCCGTGACTTTTTGCCGGAATCGCTCCATATATAGCAGGCGCCGCGATAGTCGCTGGCGCCAAGCTCCACAAGAACCCTAGCATGGCCACGGCAGCGGCCGGCGCAAAACCTGTTAAGTAGTACAAGGAAATTCCTTTTAAGTTGATGTGCTCGCGCAATATGGCATGCCGATTCAGTGATTCTGGACCGGGCTCCTTGAGCCACACCACTGTTCCTGGTAAGCGCCAACCGGTCAGCGCTTGGTGCCCTTCTTCCGTCGTCGCGCTCTCAGCTGTGCCTGTTGGTCGCGAGACTTGCGGCGGCGGCACCAGAAGCTCCAAAAAATAAAGCCCAGCATTGGCACCGAGGTAATCACCCATAGCAGGAAAGTGATGTTGACCACTTCCATCGGTACCCACCTGCCCATAAAGTGCATAAAGCCTCGCTATCCTGAGGAAACCATGACATCCTGCGGCGCCATGCGTCGGCGCTTGACATTAACGCTACCGACGCATGGCACTGCGAAGCCTTACTTCACGGATGTGACGACGTACTCCGACCCTTGCTTAACGAACTCCACTTGCACTTTGTTGCCAGGGGAGAGCTTTTCAAACAGTGCCTTGTCCTTGACCGAAAAACCCATCGTCATGGCGGGCCATTTGAGGCTTTTGATCGGCTCGTGGGAAAGCGTTACGGTTCCTTTGGCTGCATCAGCGCTTTTAACCGTAGCGCTTGCCATATGTGATTCACCTTGCTTGTCCGAACCTTGTCCCTTCATGTCCATGCCTTTCATGTCCATGCCTTTCATGTCCATGCCTTTCATATCGCCATGTGACTTGGAATCCATCGGCATGTCTTTCATGTTTCCTGACTGGGCAAATGCCGCGCCGGAAGCGGACAACAGGAGCGCGAGGGTGATCTTGGCAAATTGATTCATTGTTGTTTCCTTCAAGTTGTTGGTGAGGCGGATACTGCATTAGATTTATGCCAGTGCCTGGATCGCTTGGCACCAGCCACTGGCTCATCGTGCTTTTGCACTTACTTGCTGGCCTTGTTCATCATCTCGGCACAGCTTTTCATCATTTGTTCCATGTCCTTGCTGGTGTCTTGCGGCTGGCCATTTTGCTGCTGAGGCGCCTGATTTGAGTTTCCTGTTTGTGTCAATGTCTGCAGGTCTCGTCCGGCGATAGCCGACAGGGACAACGTTGCTAACAATGTCGCCAGTAATGTAGTGAGTGTGTTTTTCATTGCAACATCCTTGTGAAAATAATCGTAATGACTAATAGACTAGGCGGTTGATGCAGTCGTGCTAACCGCACGGTCACCACTGGTAAGCCGGTCAGGCTGCCTTGAGTTCTTCGCCCTCCTCCTGTGCATGACGTTGTGCCTTACGCAGTTCCCGCCGCCGCAACAGCAGATAGACAGCCGGGACCACGAACATGGAAAGCAAGGGCGCAGTGATCATGCCGCCGACCATTGGGGCGGCAATACGCTGCATGATTTCCGAGCCTGTTCCGGTTCCGTACATGACCGGGATTAAGCCCGCGATAATGACCGCTACCGTCATCGCCTTGGGACGCACGCGCAGTACCGCACCCTCGCGGATGGCCTCAAGCAAATCGGCTTCGCTCGCCCTGCCGAGTGCGAGCCGGTCTTCCCACGCATGCTTGAGATAAAGCAGCATGATGACGCCAAATTCGGCCGCGACGCCAGCAAGTGCGATAAAGCCGACGCCACTTGCCACCGACATATTGTGTCCGAGTAGCCAGAGCAGCCAGATGCCGCCGGCCAAGGCAAACGGTAGCGTGCCCATGATCAGCGTGGCTTCATCAAAACGGCCGAACGTCATAAACAGCAAGACGAAAATGATCAGCAGCGTGGCCGGCACGACGACCTTGAGCTTTGCGGCGGCACGCTCAAGGTATTCAAATTGGCCGGACCAGGACAACGAATACCCTGCAGGCAGTTGGACTTCCTTCGCCACAGCCTGCTGCATGTCGGACACGACCGACCTCAGGTCACGGCCACGGATGTCGACATAGATCCAGCCCGACAGGCGTGCGTTTTCACTGCGCAGCATCGGTGGACCATCGTTGATCCGGATGTTGGCGACGTCACCCAGACGAATCTGGGCGCCACGCTCGGTCAGTACCGGCAGCTGCCGCAGCTTCTCAACCGAGTCGCGCACCTCCCGCGGGTAGCGTACGTTGATCGGGAAGCGCTGCAGACCCTCAATCGTCTCGCCTATGTTGTCACCGCCGATGGCCGCCGAGACGATGCCTTGCACGTCGGCGATGTTCATACCGTAGCGTGCAGCAGCATCACGGTTGATGTTGACATCGACGTAACGCCCTCCGGTGAGTCGTTCGGCGAGCGCGGAGCTTACCCCGGGAACTGCCTTCACGACCCGCTCAATCTCACCGGTGATACGGTCAATTTCCTGGAGGTTGGTTCCCGCGACCTTGATGCCCACCGGGCTTTTAATCCCGGTTGCCAACATGTCAATGCGATTGCGAATTGGCGGCACCCAGATATTGGACAATCCCGGCACTTTGACGACGCGGTCAAGCTCCTCCACCAGTTTGTCGGGGGTCATGCCCGGTCGCCATTGATCCCGTGGTTTGAACTGGATGGTGGTTTCAAACATTTCGAGCGGTGCTGGATCGGTCGCCGACTCGGCGCGACCCGCCTTGCCGAAGACGGTCTTTACTTCCGGGACGGTTTTGATCAAGCGATCGGTTTGCTGCAGGAGTTCCGATACCTTGCCGGCAGACAGCCCGGGTAGCGCGGACGGCATGTACAGCAAGTCACCTTCATTGAGTGGCGGCATGAATTCGCCTCCCAGTCGGGTCAACGGTACGACCGTCACTGCAGCGATCACTGCAGCGACCACGAGCGTCATCTTCGGAAAGCGAAGTACTGCCTCAAGAAGGGGCCGGTAAAGCGCGATGAGCAAGCGGTTGAGCGGATTCTTCTGCTCCTCCGGAATACGTCCGCGGATCAGGTAGCCCATCAACACCGGAATCAGGGTGATGGCCAAGCCGGCCGCTGCTGCCATTGCGTAGGTCTTGGTAAACGCTAATGGCGAGAACAGTCGCCCCTCCTGCGCCTCCAACGTAAAGACCGGGATAAACGACAACACGATAATGAGTAGCGAGAAGAACAACGCAGGTCCGACTTCCGCCGATGCATCCCCAATGACGCGCCATTGCTCGTCGCCGGTCAGTTTCTTATCCGGATTGGCATGGTGCCATGCCTCGATATGCTTATGCGCATTCTCGATCATCACCACCGCCGCATCTACCATGGCGCCAATGGCAATCGCAATACCGCCCAACGACATGATGTTCGCGTTCACGCCTTGGTAGTACATCACGATATAGGCAGCGAGGATACCCAGTGGTAGCGAGATGATGGCCACCAGCGCAGAACGAATGTGAAAGAGAAAAATCGCACAAACAATCGCCACCACGATAAATTCCTCGATCAGCTTCTCCTCGAGGTTGGCCACTGCACTTTTAATGAGTCCAGCGCGGTCATAAGTCGGCACGATTTCTACGCCTTCCGGCAAGCTGGGCTTGAGCGCTTCCAGCTTGACCTTAACGGCGTCGATGGTTTCCAGTGCATTCTTGCCGGAACGCATGACAATGATGCCCCCGGCGACTTCGCCCTCACCGTTAAGTTCGGCAATACCGCGTCGCATTTCCGGTCCGAGCTGGATACGCGCAACATCACCCAGGCGCACGGAGACGCCCGCATTGGTGGTCATTAAAGGGATCTTGCGAAAATCGTCCAGTGATTGAAGATACCCGGAAGAGCGCACCATGTATTCGGCCTCACCCAGTTCTAGCACCGAGCCCCCGGTTTCCTGGTTGGCCTTTTGTACCGCTTCAATGACCATTCCATGCGGGATGTTGTAAGCGCGCAGCTTGTCAGGGTCGAGCACGATCTGGTATTGCCTGACCATGCCGCCCACGCTTGCCACCTCGGATACATTGGGTACGGTTTTTAGCTCATACTTGAGAAACCAATCCTGCAGCGCGCGCAGTTGCGACAGATCCATCTTGCCGCTGCGGTCAATCAACGCATATTCATAGACCCAGCCCACGCCAGTGGCGTCGGGGCCGAGCGACGCCTTGGCTTGAGGCGGCAGCCGGGACTGGACCTGGTTCAGGTATTCCAGGACGCGTGAGCGCGCCCAGTATGGGTCGGTACCATCCTCGAACAGGATATAGACAAAAGAATCACCGAAGAAAGAGTAGCCGCGCACCGTTTTGGCCCCCGGCACCGACAGCATGGTGGTGGTGAGCGGATACGTCACCTGGTTTTCCACAATCTGTGGTGCCTGGCCTGGATAGGTAGTCCGGATGATCACCTGCACGTCGGACAAGTCGGGCAACGCATCCACCGGGGTACGCATCAACGACCACGCGCCCCATGCGGTGAGCATGACGGTGGCCAGCAGCACCAGGAAACGGTTGGCGATCGACCATCGAATCAACTTTGCAATCATTTGGCCGCTCCTGCGGGCTTGGTCGGCATGGTCATGCCGTCTTTCATCCCACCCTTTGCGCCAGACGCTGGGGCCGCACCAGACGGGCTAATGGACGCCACTTCGTACGTGCCATCCTTGAGGGGGCGAAGCTCAAAGGTGACGGTGTCGCCTTCCGCGACACCTTTCGGCAGTCCTTGCGCGGGCAGCTTGAATCCCATCGTCATTGATCCCCACTGCAAACTGGGGATCGGTTCATGCGAGAGGACGATTTCGTCCTTGTCGATGCTTTCGACCTTTCCCTGTCCACGATGAAGCGAATCGCCGCCTTGGGCGCCCTTTTCGGCTGCGGGTGCCTCTCCCATACGCGTGATGGTTCCCTTCAAGCTTGCTTCCGAGTCGATCAGGAACTGCCCCGAAACCACGACTTTCTGACCTGCGTCCAGCCCCTTTCGTATTTCGGTCTTGCCGTCCGTTTCGATACCGATTTCCACCTCGGCTGGAGTGAATTTCCCGTCGCCTTGCGCAATCATCACGACGCTGCGCTTACCCGTCTGGATTACAGCTTCACTAGGCACTGTCAATACTTCTTCACGCGCATTGGGTGTGAAATTGACAGTGGCGAACATGCCGGGCACGAGCTGATTGTTCGGATTGGCGACTTCCACGCGCGCCTTGATGGTGCGGGTAGTGGGATCGACTTCCGGCAAGATCGCATTGATCTTTCCTTTGAATACACCGCCGGGCAAGGAGGGCGTGCGTGCCTCGACCACATTGCCGGGACGCACCCGTGCCGCGGCGTTTTCTGGAACCTCTGCGTTGACCCACACGGTCGACAACCCATTGATGCGGAACAGCGGCGCGCCTGACATGACCGTCATGCCTTCACGCACCGCCAGTTCTGCAACTACTCCCGAGACAGGCGCGGTTAAGGTCATTCTTGCCTGGACCTTGCCCGTCGTCTCCACTTGACGGATATGGTCGTCAGTCATGCCTGCCAAGCGCATCCGCTGCCGTGCCGCATCAACAAACGTATCCGCGCCGGCACCGCTCATTCGCTTGACCGACAGGTATTCCTCCTGGGCAGCGACCCAGTCGGGAACGTACAACTGGACCAACGGCTGTCCCTTGCGAACCGGATCAAGCGGCGCCCTTACGTACAGGCGCTCAACAAAACCATTGCTACGTGCCTGCACCATGACGAGGTCGCGCTCGTTGTAGGCAACACTTCCGACTGCCTCAACTGCCGCTGACAAGTTCGATTTAGTCACCTCCGCCGTGCGTATGCCGAGGTTTTGCTGCACTCGCGGGCTGATCGAAACGCTGCCTTCGTCCCCAGCATCTTCGGCGTAGACAGGCACGAGCTGCATGTCCATGAAAGGTGACTTGCCAGGCTTGTCAAACTTTTGTCCGGGTACCATCGGGTCGTGCCAATACAAGACCTTTTTTCCGCTTGACGGATCGACAGAGCCTCCCCCCGCCGTGTTGCCGGCGGCACCAGCTGTTGCTGTTGCAGCATCACTCGTTGCGGGCGCTGCTATTTTCATGCCTTGATCCATGCCGGCCGAATACAAGCCATAGCCACCGGCCCCAATAGCACCGGCCGCGANCTGCTATTTTCATGCCTTGATCCATGCCGGCCGAATACAAGCCATAGCCACCGGCCCCAATAGCACCGGCCGCGACCAGCGCGAGCACAATCACTTTCGCTTTCATTTGAATTCCTTGGATTGAGTTGCAGAGATGTGGCTTGAGCCGTTATCCGGAAACAGGAAGTTAAGTTCTGCCCATTGCCGCGCTGTTTCGGCTTCGAGCTGCAGCGCCTCAAGGCGCACATCGATCTCGTTGCGACGTGCCATCAGCACATCGGTCAAGCCTCCTTTGCCGCCGCGGTAAGACGCCAGCGCAGCGAGCGTGCGCTCCTTGGCCAACGGGACCAGTTCCTGGTTATAACGGGCAAGCCGCTCGCGTCCGTTCTCCCACTCATTGAACATGGCGCGCGTTTCGGCCACATGCGCACGCAGCATGTCATCGCGTTCCGCCCTCACCTGCTCCACCATCGCGAGTTTGGCCGTAAGTTCCCGGTCCTGACGGTTTTTCTGATCCCATTGCAGGGGCACCGACACACCGAACGAGATCATGTTGTCGTAAGCAGAGCCCCGCTGCTGATACATGACTTCCACGCTCCAATCCGACTTCTTGTTGGCTTGCGCCAGTTTCGCTTCAGCCGTTGCCATGGCTTCCTGCTGATTCAGAATGGCGATGCGTGGATGATGGGCAAGCTGGGTATCGAGGCTGCCGGCGTCAAGCCGAACAGTGTCCATGGCCGGCTTGCCAGCAAGCTGCAAACTACCGTCCGCGCCGACCCACCGGGCCAAGACCACTTTTGCATTGCTGATTCGGCGGTTTATCTGGCTAGCACGATCGTGATAGGTGGCCAATGCGCTTTTCGCTGCAAAGAGATCGGCCTGATTGCCGCGGCCTGCTCGGTAAGCGCCTTCTGCAGCTTGAATCTCGAACTCGGATTGCGTCGCATTTTCCGCGATCACCGCAGCCATCGCTTCGGCATAAAACCGTTCCAGCCAAGCCAATGCGGTATCACGCTGAATATCCGCAACCGTGGCCGTCTTCTCCGCCGCAGTCTTGTCCGACTCCCGCTCAAAGCGCTCAGCACGGTATTTCCGCTTGTCCGCACGTGTAACTTCCTGGGAGACGCCAACGTAACGCATGGTCATGAAATCAGCACCGAGGCGGAATCGGTCGGCTCCGTTCACCGGCAGGTTGTCGACCCCGGCTTTCAACATGGGATCAGGCAACTGACTTGCTGCTACCGCCATTTCTTGCGAGGCGGTAATAGCATAGTCCTTAGCCTGTAATTGGCGTGAACGTTCAACCGCCAGTTGCTGCGCTTGGCCTAGCGTCAGCGTTGCTCCGGCTGCCAACGCAGTACCGGAAGTGGCGATCAAAACGGTAAGGAAAGCGATCCGCGGAAATGCCCGGCGAATCGCGTGACGCATCGAAGCGTGCGCAGTACAAGGGGATGACATAAAATCTCCAGATGGCAACGAACAGCACTGGATCCGCCCATGCGGACACAGCGACGATCTACGCTATCTGGAGAGTTAAATTCTGAAGCAGCAGTTTCGAATCGAGAGCGGAGGCGCAGTGGCACGCGCCATTGTTCCCTCGGCGACAATAGAGGGATTGGAAGGAACAGAAAGGTGAAGCGGTGTTATCACAGCCAGAAGCTGAGCTGGTACGAAGGACATTACGTTGGGAAGCTCTGGTTTGTCCAGAGACAGCTTTCCCTTGTGACTATCCGCTTGACAAAGATTAGGTTTTTCGACGTCCACCCCATCGCAACCAGACATACCTTGCATGGTATTGTCATTGGCAACCATGTTCATTGCGTCGCCGCCACTTCCTATTTGTAATGTCGGACAAGCGTAAGCAGCCACAGCGAACTGCATGAACAGTACGCTGAAGAGCGCTACAAGCGCCGCAACAAATCGGGATGGACGTGGTTTCTTCATGACGCAGAAATAGACAGCTTCTTTATCCTATGCATTACAACCGTAGTTTGTCAAGCGCCCTACTTTATTACTCCAAACTTTGGCACTGTTGACTGTACGGAAATTAAGAGCTCTTTTCCGAGAATAATCTTTACAGTCTTAAGCTCAGTGACGGACTATACCGGAAATTTCACTCAAGAATTGCGTATTACAAACTTGTAATCCAGCTGTCAGCATGTCGCCTCTTGTCGGGCCTTATAGTTTAGCCTTGAGGGGGCATGGCAATCGGCTCCTCCAGTAAAACGGCATATAAAAATCATGTCGATTGTTCCCAAACTCACTCTGCGTCGATCGCCAATATTTGCATAAGGCTCTAAATGATGCGTTCCCTTTTTCCATCAGTTTTTCTTGTCCTGACGCTAGTTATCTCGTCGATGGTTGGAAACACGGCGATGGCGGCAAGCAGTAGCGATATGGCGCAAACCACCGCCAGCAGCGTCACACGTGCAGCACCGCAAAATTCCTTTTCCCATGGGGAAATACAGGAGATCAACCGGCTAGCAGCGAAAGTGACTATCAAACATGGGGAACTCAAAAATCTTGACATGCCCGCCATGACTATGGTGTTCCGCGTGAAAGAGCCTAGCATGTTGGAGCGCTTGAAGGTTGGAGACCAAGTAAGCTTCATCGCCGAGCAGATAGGCGGTCATCTTGCGGTTGTTGCCATTGAACCTATGAAATAAGACAACGCTAAATGCATAGTTGCTTTTCAGGGCCAAAGTGCGGCCATATCAACAAGGTGCCGCCGTTGCACAAAGGGACCCATCATAGACTTTCCAAAGCCGTTTCGATAATAGCCCCGTTAGCAAGGGATCCCCAGGCGTCTGAGGCTAGGAACATTTGCATTAACCTAACACCTGAAACATGGCAATCTCTCTGTTTAAGAAATTGCAGCGTTTCGGATGTATGGATCCCTGCGTTGGAGATTGATGGATGAAAATTTTGATCGTAGAGGACGAACCGCGCGCAGCCGAATATTTGCGGCAAGGTTTGTCGGAGCATGGCTACATCGTGGAAGTGGCGAATTCGGGTACTGACGGCCTGCATACCGCCATTACTGGCGATCACGACCTCGTTCTGTTGGACATCATGCTGCCAGGGCTGGATGGCTTTGCTGTGCTATCGGCACTCCGAACCGCCAAGCAGACGCCGGTCCTCATGTTAACGGCGCGTGGCAATACAGATGACAAGGTGAAGGGATTTGATTTGGGAGCGGATGATTATCTGGTCAAGCCGTTTTCGTTCCCCGAACTGCTGGGGCGGGTGCGCGCACTGCTCAAGCGTGGTACACAAAGCGCGCCGGAAACGGTTCTGTCCTGTGGCGACCTGCAGGTCGATCTGCTCAAGCATCGGGTCGTTCGTGCAGGAAATACCATTGACCTGACCCCGAAGGAATTTGCCTTGTTGGTACTGATGATGCGCCGCGCGGGCGAGGTCCTCTCACGCACACAGATTGCTTCCCTGGTATGGGATATCAATTTCGAGTCCGACACCAATGTAGTCGAAGTCGCCATACGCAGGCTTCGAGCAAAAATCGATGAGCCCTTTGACACGAAGTTGATCCATACGGTGCGTGGCGTGGGTTATTTGTTTGAGCATCGCCCATGAAGTTCGGCAGCCTTGCTTTCAAACTTGCGCTACTTGTCGGTATGCTCGGTTTATTGCAGGCCATCGCTGTCTTTGCGTTCTCTTATTTCACGATGTCTCGCTCACTGGACGAACAACAACGCGATGCCCTGCGCGACACGTTAATCGAGGCGCGTAACCTGCTCGACCAGGAACCGAATCTCGCTGCAGTTAACGAAGCCGCGCACCGCGTCGCTGACCTTCTCGATCGCCATGAAGATATTTACCTGGCAGTGGCTGACGCCAGCTCTGAGAAGCGGTTAATCGCCTTCAGCTCGATCGCAGTGGAGTCGCTGCATCGCTTGAAAAACGATATCTGGGCCCGCGATGCCTTTCTAGAGTGGCGCGCACAGGATTCAGGCAAACCCATGTTATCAATCGCTTCAGCAAGTGCGGTTCGTGATGGCGGAGAGTATGTGATGGTACTGAGCGTGGACCGGTCACGCGACCAGCAATTGCTTTCCGGGTTTCTGCTGACTGCACTTACTGCAGCACCGTTTGGGCTGGCCGTTGTTTCCATTGGCGCGTTGGTCATTGTCAGTGTCGGTTTGCGGCCATTGAACCACTTCCGCGACGCCGCCGTCTCGGTGACGACCAAGCATCTGTCAAAACGGATCGACCCTAAGCGCCTTCCTTCGGAGCTGCTTCCGATGTGCGCAGCATTCAATGGCATGCTGGATCGCCTGGACGACGGCATTCAGCGACTGTCGCAATTCTCCGCCGATCTTGCACATGAGATGCGCACTCCGGTGGCTACGCTACTGGGGCGGACCCAAGTGGCATTGTCCCAGCCGCGCACTCACGAACAATTGCTAGAACTGCTGGAAGGCAATGTCGATGAGCTGGAACGCTTGAGCCGTCTGATCTCTGACATGCTTTTTCTGGCTTCCGCCGAGAACGCCCAAGCCGTCCTTGACGAGGTCCAGCTCGACCTGCTGCAGGAAACCCAAAAAGTCATCGAATATCTTGAGATCGTGGCGCTCGAGCGCGACATCTCCTTTGAGTTGGGCGGCCAGGGATCTATCATGGCAGACCGTGGCCTTGTGCAAAGAGCCATCACTAACCTGCTCTCCAATGCAATTCGTTACGGCAGCGCGCGCAGCCAGGTGCTGATCCATGTGGAGACTCGCGCAACCGAAGTTGCGCTCAGGGTCATCAACCATGGGCAGGACCTCTTGCCTGAGCAGCGAAACAAACTCTTTGATCGTTTTTACCGTGCGGACCCCTCCCGCTCACGACAAGTCGGCGGCACGGGACTCGGACTGACCATTGTAAAGGCGATTATGAGCTTGCATCGTGGTAGCGTCAGCGTGTCCAGCCCAGACCCGGGTACGATTGAATTCGCGCTGCATTTTCCTCGCGATGCCCACGTGGGTGACACGACGTGATTGATGTCAGGTGAGGATCGGAAGTCTCTCTGACAGTATGCGATTGCGAGTGCTCAGTAATAAAAGCGCCAGGCGGTCGGGATAACTTCGGCTTGCGAAGCACAGGCAAGGTGCGCTCGTTGTCCAGCGAGTTCGCGCAAGAAATCAGTCTCGACGATTGATCGAAACACGCAATAGGATAGGCATTACTGCCAACAAGGAAAGCCCATGAGTGAGCATTTTGACTTGATTACCATCGGTGGCGGCTCCGGCGGTGTCGCTGCTTCCAGAAGAGCAGCAGCCCATGGGGCACGTGTTGCACTGATTGAAAGTGATGCGCTCGGTGGCACCTGCGTCCATCGCGGCTGTGTTCCAAAAAAGCTGATGATGTATGCGGGACAATTCAGGTCTGCCTTCGATACTGCCGCAGCATTCGGGTGGACGATGGAAAATGAACAATTCCATATGGAAACATGGCAGGATGCGAAGAATGCGGAGCTCGAACGCCTCGATAAGATCTATCAGCAGATGCTGCAAAGTGCGAACGTCGAACTCATTAACGGTCTTGCTCAGATCACGGGTCGCGGACGTGTCCGCGTAGGCGCGCGAGAACTGAGTTGTACCCACCTGCTCATTGCCACGGGTGGACGGCCATCCGCCGCGCCCATTGCGGGGCTGGAACATGCCGCCACGTCCGAAGACATGCTTAATAGCCGGACCGTGCCCAGGCGAATGGCGGTTGTCGGGGCTGGTTACATTGGAATGGAATTCGCCAGTATCTTTTCCAGGCTGGGTAGTGAAGTCAGTGTCTTTTTCCGGGACCATTCTCCGCTACGCGGCTTTGATCACGATCTGCGCATCCGATTGAGTCAAGCGCTGGAAAGGGCCGGACTCACACTCTATGCAGGCTCCAATATGGAGTCGTTGACGCGTAGCGGAAACGGCTACTTGTTACAGGTCCGGGGTAAGGAGCCAATGGCGTTCGATGCGGTCCTGAATGCGACTGGGCGCATCCCTAACACCGAAAACTTAGGGTTACAGTCGATCGGCTTGGAATTGGGGCCAGGCGCGGCCATCCCGGTGAACGACTATAGCGCGACAGTCGTTCCAGGTGTGTATGCGGTCGGGGATGTCACCAACCGGAAAAACTTGACCCCACTGGCTATTGCCGAAGGACGCGCCTTCGCGGATACCGTCTTTGGCGGCCTCGACATCCCGTTCCAAGCTACTGAGGTAGCCACCGCCGTCTTTACCGAGCCATCCATCGGTACTGTTGGATTGACAGAGAATGACGCCGCCCAGCAAGGTGCACTTATCATCTACGAAGCCGACTTCAGGCCGATGGCCACGGCATTTGCCCAACGCAGCGACCGCACTTATATGAAACTCGTGGTCGATGCCGCAAGTGATCGGGTACTGGGCATCCATATGATCGGTAACGACGCACCGGAAATTATTCAAAGCTTGGCTGTATCATTGCGCGCGGGCGTCACCAAGCGGCAATTCGACCAAACCATTGCCATTCATCCGAC
The DNA here is from genome assembly GCF_035916955.1 of Noviherbaspirillum album. NCBI lineage: Bacteria > Pseudomonadati > Pseudomonadota > Betaproteobacteria > Burkholderiales > Oxalobacteraceae > Noviherbaspirillum > Noviherbaspirillum album. The sequence continues at coordinate 83,080 of NZ_JAWIIV010000027.1, forward strand.
CACGGCCGAAGAGTTTGTGTTAATGCGTGAACCGGCAAGGCGCGTGCCGGCCGGAAAAACGACGTTCCCACCATAGAGCGGATTGAAGCATGTCGCAATTACAAGGAATTAAACTAGTAGTCACCGGCGTCATAAAAATAACGGCTTGATTACAGTTTTGTAATCCTGACCCTGGTCGACGAACTAATGGATTTCATTGCAACCTAATTAACTGTTTAAGCTGAATCTCACGCACAGGTCATCAATGGATGCTGGCTAATGTCCGCAGACTGTTCCACTTTCGTCTTCATCTCTGGTGAACGCCGTGATGATAGGACATGGTTGGGCTCTTCCGGTCGCTTCACATTCGTTAACGAGCCAAGCCAGCAATTGCTCCATGTGTTGGAGATCGGTGATTTTGTTACGGATTTGCGCGAGACGGTCAGCGGCGACTTTCCGTATTTCATCCCGGTCCTCTCCGTCCTGAAGCTTAAGGAATGTTGCTATTTCATCGAGCGAAAATCCGAGTTCTTGGGCGCGCTTGATGAAACGGATACGGTCTACCAGTTCGAGAGGATAAACGCGGAATGCGCCATTCGTGGCCTTCGACAGAGGCAACAGTTGACGTTCCTGATAGTACCGCACGGTTTCAATACCGACGTTCGCAGCACGGGCAAGGCGTCCGATAGTAAGCCCTGACGGTTTTGTCACATTTTCTGTCATTTGAAAAAACCCTTGACTCTGGGGTTGGGGACAGACTCTATGATACATCTGTCTGCTGCATTGAGCGAAGCAAGCCGCGCAAATAAGCGAGACATTTCTATCTATGAACAATGAGGAATGAACATGAAGATGCAATCTCCGATTCTCAAGGCGTTGTTGTTCGTGTTTGCCGCGCTTGGTCTGATGACGGTTATTAGTGTCATTGCAATGATCTTCATGCATTCCAGCATGATGTCCATGATGGGCTCGCCGGCTGAAATGGCTGATGCATGCAAGACCATGATGAGCCGATTGCTGTAGTGGCCACAAGCAAGTCGCACCTCCTTTTCATCATTTATTTACCAATATGACATACAGCGGTGCGCTGGTAAGTGAGCGGTACTCGGTTTTTCGAACAACCACCTTGTGTACTAGGCGCTGACAAGCGCTTGCGGTTTATACGAGTGTAGAAACTATCAACTTAGAGAAGGAAGCAAATGATGTGTAATACCAAAACCATGTTGAAGATTGGCCTTGTATTGTTGGGCATCGTTGGCATCGCATACGCGGCATTACCGGAATTCCGCACCTGGATCTTGGCGGCTTCCCCGTCGTTGTTGTTCCTGCTTTGCCCTTTGTCGATGCTCTTTTGCATGAAGATGATGCATGGCCAAAACGGCCAGAGCTGCGCGACGTCCGGTAGCGAGCAGAAGACGCAGCAGCCTCCATCGCTGACGACTGATATTGCCGAACGAAAGCATTAACCACCAACGCGCAGTGGCATGCCACTGCTCTATCCTTCCGGAGCAATCATGGCAAGTGTCGTACCTATTTCCAACCGGTTAGAACCAACTTCGACGGAACGCATTGACCTTCCCATTAGTGGCATGTCGTGTGCCAGCTGTGCTCGCCGCGTCGAAAAACAGCTCAGTGGTGTACCCGGCGTGCAGCGCGCCGGCGTCAATTTCGCAAGCTCTCGGGCGACGGTCGAGTACAACCCGCAACAGGTTGGTATTCGCGATCTGCTCGATGAAGTCAGAAAGACGGGTTATGAAGCTGCCGGCAGCGCAAAAGCCGAATTTGTCGTGGATGATTCAGCGCGCCCTTCGGGCTCAAGCGTCCAGCTCGAGGGCCACTTGAACAGCCAGGCCGGCATTGTCAGCACGAACTTCAACTTGGCGACCAGAACAGTGCGGATCGACTATCTGGCTGACATCGTTGATCTCGGTACCATCCGAAATGCGATCCAGTCGTTTGGGTACCAGATTACTGATATGCCAAATGAAGAGAGCAAGGACGACGAAGCCGGGAACTCGGAAGAATATCGATCCTTGCGCCGCAAGTTCTGGGTTGCCGCCGTACTTTCATTGCCCGTGCTTGTCATGGCAATGGCACATGGCCGAATAGCGTTACTCGATTTTCCGGGCATGAACTGGGTGCAGCTTGTTCTGACCACGCCGGTGGTTTTCTATTCCGGCTCGCAGTTTTTCCGGGGAGCCGTCGCAGCGTTCCGCCATCGCGCTGCAGACATGAATACCCTCATTGCGATTGGCACCGGCGCGGCTTACGTGTATTCCATCGCGGCCACGGTAATGCCTCACTGGTTTATCGGTACTACTGGCGCGGCAATGGAAAAGATGGACAGCATGCAAGTGCCGGTATATTTCGAAGTTGCATCGATTATCATCGCCCTGATTGTGCTCGGGCGGCTTCTGGAATCACGGGCAAAGGGCCAGACTTCGGATGCAATACGCAAGCTGATGAGCCTGCAGGCAAAGACGGCGAGAGTGTTGCGCAATGATCAGGAGCTGGATATCGCCGTCGAGGAAGTGGTTCCGGGAGACATTGTGATAGTGCGTCCTGGAGAAAAAATACCGGTCGATGGTATCGTGATCGATGGAGCCTCCGCGGTCGACGAATCCATGCTTACCGGTGAAAGCCTGCCCGTTGAGAAAAAGGTCGACGACGAAGTATTCGGATCCACTCTGAATAAAACCGGCGCGTTCCGCCTGAGGGCTACCAAGGTAGGCAAGGACACTGCATTACAGCAGATAGTGCGCTTGGTGCAGGACGCGCAAGGTTCCAAAGCCCCGATTGCCCGTCTTGCCGACGTCATTAGCGGTATCTTCACCCCGGTGGTGTTATGCATTGCCGTCGCAAGCTTTATGGTCTGGTTTGTCGTTGCACCGCTGGACATCCGGTTTGCCATGGCATTGTCCGCATTTGTCACGGTGCTCATTATCGCCTGCCCTTGCGCGTTGGGTTTGGCCACGCCTACCGCCATCATGGTAGGGACTGGAAAAGGAGCGGAGAACGGCGTATTGGTTAAAGGGGGCGAATCGCTCGAAACCGCACACAAGCTACAAGCGATCATCCTCGACAAGACCGGTACCATTACCCGAGGCAAACCTGCGCTGACCGACGTTGTCGTCGATCCCGCGTTTGGCCAGCTTGGTGAAAACGAACTCTTGCGGTTGGTGGCCTCGGCCGAACGCGGCAGCGAACATCCGCTGGGTGAAGCGATCGTGCAAGGCGCACTGGCACGTCATCTTCAACTGACCAACGCTACGTCATTTGACTCCGTGACTGGCAAAGGCGTCACTGCGGTGGTCGATGGGCGACAGCTATTGCTCGGCAATGTCCGGCTGATGCAAGACCGCGGGATCGAAGTCAGCAGCGCACAAACCGATGCAACACGACTTGCCAGTGAAGGAAAGACCCCGATGTACGTGGCCATTGATGACCGGTTCGCAGGGTTAGTCGCCGTCGCGGACGAGATCAAGCCCGAGTCGAAAGAAGCGATCGCCGCCATGCAACGGCTAGGCCTGGAAGTATTGATGGTGACAGGCGATAACCGCCGCACAGCCGAGGCAGTCGCAAAGCAGGTAGGCATTACCCGTGTGTTTGCCGATGTGCTGCCGGAAGGAAAAGTGGAGGTGATCAAGCGTCTGCAGCAGGAAAAGAAAGTCGTTGGTATGGTGGGCGACGGCATTAACGATGCTCCCGCGCTCGCGCAGGCGGATGTTGGCATCGCCATCGGCACTGGCACCGACGTGGCCATTGAAGCATCCGATATTACCTTGCTCAAAGGAGATTTGCGCGGCGTGGTCACTGGCATTGCCCTTTCACGTGCAACCATGCGCACAATCAAGCAGAACTTGTTTTGGGCATTTATTTACAACGCACTTGGCATACCGGTTGCTGCCGGCCTTCTGTACCCGTTTACCGGCTGGCTGCTCTCGCCAATCATCGCAAGTGCCGCCATGTCGCTGTCGAGCGTTTCAGTCGTGGTGAACAGCCTGCGCCTGCGCCAATTCAAACCAACAACTTAAGGAGGATGTATGGATGCGTTTGAATTATCAGTCGTCGCAGGCGGCGTGCTTCTCATTGCCTTCATTCTTTGGTACTTCTTTGGCGAGCGCAAAGCAGTAAGCGCACAAACAAGTGAAAGTGGTGTACAGGAGATACGGGTTACTGTAAAAGGCGGCTACTCGCCCGACTTGATTGTGGTGAAAAGGGATAAACCGGTACGACTGGATTTTTACCGTGACGAAAACGCTTCCTGCAGCGAGCAGCTGATAATCGGCGACTTTGGCATCGCCAAAGCCCTTCCCGCGTTTAAAACCACGCCGGTGCAATTCACTCCAGAACGGCCAGGTGAATATACTTTCACCTGCGGGATGAATATGATGAGAGGCAAGATCATCGTCACATAGCCGCTCCGAACTGGCCGACCCACGCAGTAGTATCTCCTCCCACCTAGTGAACACTAAAGAACTCGTGTAGCAAGATCGTATAGCGTGCGCTGCTCGTCGTACGCTATACAACTGCGCTGCCCATTAGAAAAGCGTGTTGTTTTCGAACTGAATGGCCGCAGCCTCCGTAGCTCATCATCGCCATGTCGGACAGGCTGGTTGCCAGCCAGACTACAATTGTATTATTGCCTATAGGGCAAACTTTTTAGCCCTAAATACGCGTGTTCCAAGCGCTCTTCATCATTGCCGGAGCGATCCATAGTCTCAAGCGCTCGTAACAGATGTTCAGCCGCCTCCAACTCGCCGTCGCAGCACGCGCGTTCATACGCAGCCAAAATGTCGTCACCCAACGTGCGTGGCAATGTACCCATGATATGCATCTCGCCGAAACGGAAATCCAAAATATGAGGCCTCGAACGACTTCTTCGCGAGTACAGGTTCGTTGCCCATTTTAGAAGGGGCACGTCTGCCCTCGCAAAGAATGCCCGCCAAAGCAAAACGATTAGCTCGGTTGCCGGAGCTTCGCTTTCGGCTCCATCATTTGATGATGTCGTTGCATCATTTCCATATGTTTCTGACGCATCTCTGGAGTCATTTGGCTCATATGGGACATACACATCTCCATCATTTTCTTATCGCCCATCATCGCCATTGGCATCGCACTTTTGGAATCTGCCTTCTGGGATGTGGTACCCATAGCGCAGCCAGCCAATACCACTACCGCTAGCAGAGAAATCGACGACTTCATTGCGTATTGCATTATTACCTCCTGAATTGTTCATAACATGTTTCAACGAGGCGGTGACGGAGCGAATGCGCTCCGTCCAAAGACCACTTAGTGGGCCGCCATTCCAACTCCAGTCGCGCTTGCCCCTGAGCCCGCTCCCATCATCTGCCGGCACAGCTGTGCGCAGCGACGGCAAGCGTCGGCGCATCGCTGGCAATGCTCCATCTGGTGCTTCGAGCATTCATCGGCACATGCATCACAAATGTCGGCACATGTCTGGCATACGGCACTCGCAAATTCGCTCTCTCGCGCCATATAGCTTGCAGCTAACCGGCAGATCTGAGCGCAATCAATGTCCAGCGCAATGCAACGCGCCATCATCTTCACATCAGCTTCCTGCAAGCAGGAGGCTGCACAAGTGTCGCAAGCATCTGCGCAGGTATTGCAGGCTTCGATACAGGTTTCATACTGTTGCTGGGCCATCTTGATCTCCTTTGAAACAATTGGGGTTGAAAGATACCTGGGCCCTCCCTTATGTATGCGCGACATGATTCCCTAGCATCGCGCCCTTATTATTCAATTCCGACTTCTAAGCACTTGTGACGATATTCCCATCGCCATCTGCTAGTTATTCGTTAAGACGAATTTACGCTTATCTGCCCTTCCTTTAACAGAGTTATTCAGCTTCCCGCAGTGGCAGAAAGCAGGTGCTGGCAAAGGAATCCCTTTGGCGAGCATCAAGTGTTAAGAACACTAAGCCATGAGGAGCGAGACGTAGAGTGACCGGATCGTCGATGTGAAATTCCGGTTACTACACTTCCTCGTTTACGTACACTGTTGTATCTAGCCATAACAAGCCCTTTACTCGGGACAAGCCATTTCGCTAGTGACCTTTGTGTAAATGGAAGAGATGCAGTTAAATGCGCAGTCGACGCGTGGAAAGATACGGTGGATCGCTACCAGGGATTTCGAGAATGTGAGATCTCGGCCGGGCACGGTGGGGTGGAGGCATTGATATGAACATCAATGTGATAGAGACTGTCGTTGGAGGTGTCACCGCCGGTTCTGCTGCAACTCGATCAAGAGCGACTGCATCGCCGGACTGGAATAGCGCACAGTGCACCGGATTGGCCTTGTCCATCTCGGCGCAAGGAAGTTCCTTCACCATGTCTGGCATTGCCGGCATCAGCAGCTCCGGACAAGCGTATGTAGCCATGGCAACTCCAGACGACAGAAATGTCATGAGAAGAGCACTAGCGATTAGCCGGAAGAATGTGGGGAAGAATTCGCGCATCGAAACCCATTAGTCTGACCCATAGTTGCCATACCGAACAATTTGTTGGCACTCCTTAGCGGATGCCAACACATATTTGGAGTCGAAGAAGCACAAACAGTTGCGAGTTTTTTAAGCATTCCATTATCTTCTTTTTACTGGTATCGAGAGACGCTATCTGGAGCTAGTGTCAAGACTGGTGTATGGCGGCTTGAAGGATAGCGGCGTCAGGCGGCGAGTTTTTGCTGTTCCGGTGGAT
>NZ_JAWIIV010000028.1:0-80260 GCF_035916955.1 Noviherbaspirillum album
CTGCTCGCTTTGTTTGCTGCGTTTCGCGACGGGAGCCGAACTATAGCAAAGCATTCGCCAGTCTGCCAAGCACTTTTTTGCGCCGGATAAAAAATCCAGTCTGCATCATCAAAATCTTAAAAAAATGACATCGAAAACAATAGCTCAAGACCGTGTATAGGGATGAACCCCGTGATTCGATGCCACTCAAACAAGCATGCCGCCTTCTTCGCCATTGGTCTTCATCCTGCGCCTCATGCGCCTCGCCTTGATTGCCATGGCGATCAATGCAAGCTTTGCCGTGATCGAACCGGCCGTCGAACGTTCGACCTATCTGTCACGCCTTGTCATGTCCGATCCGGTGCGGCATTTGCGCATGCCGGTCGACCGGGTTGCGCAACGACAGCTTCGCGATACCTGGCATGCGGCCAGGAGCCATGGAAGAAAGCATGAAGGCATCGACATCTTTGCAACCCGGGGTACACCGGTCAGGTCGACCACCGAAGGAATAATCAGCCGCATCGGCACCAACAAATTGGGGGGTAACGTCGTGTGGGTGCTTGGTCCGGGCGGACATCGTCATTACTATGCGCATCTTGATCAGGTTGCCAATATCAGGACAGGCGAACGCATCGGCGCTGGCGCCTTGCTGGGATTCGTAGGGAATACCGGCAATGCAAAACTGACACCGCCTCATTTGCATTATGGAATTTATACCGGCAAGGGCGCCATTAACCCGTTTCCATTACTTTCCGGAAAAGTGGCGGTACCCCCTTCGCATCCGGCATCATGAAGAAGCTTGCGGACAGATGCCCTGAACCAAGAGGCTGTCTCGAACGTTCGGGAAGAGATGCATATCAATACGACATTGACAATCCGAAGCCTCTCTTGATCACGAACCCATGTCCACCTACCTGATCCTGAAAACACTTCACGTCCTGTCTTCGGTCTTTCTCGCCGGAGTCGGATTCGGTTCCGCCTACTATCTTTTTTTCGCCAACCGCAGCAACAGCGTCGCGGCGCAAGCTGTCGTCGGGCGACTGGTTGCGCGCGCCGACTGGGTCTTCACCACGCCCGCAGGATTCATCCAGCCTATTACCGGATTCGCGCTGATGCACATGGCTGGCTGGAAAATGAGTACGCCATGGATTGCATGGACTCTGGTGCTGTACGTCCTTGCGGGAGCCTGCTGGCTTCCAGTGCTCTGGCTTCAGTTGCGAATGAAGAACATGGCTGAGCAAGCGGTCGCTAGCAACAGTGCGCTGCCTGCGCTCTATTGGCGATACGCGCGCTGGTGGGAAGCGCTAGGCTATCCGGCGTTTGTTGCCATGGTCATTATTTACTTCCTGATGGTCGCCAAGCCGAACCTGCCCTGGCCTTGGCAGTGATCATGGAAGTTTGAGCATGCCTGCGTGAATGGCACCTAGCGAGTCAACACCGGCAGCACTTCGGTCAGTGCCTGCAGGGCCGCCATCTCTTCTTCAAACATGCCGCCCTTGGACTTGTCACGGTTGGCAATGGAGGAAACACCTGCCGGCAGTTGATGTATCTGCATGGACGATGCCCGCAGCAATTCTTCCATGTCGATCTCTTCGACCGGAGAACCTAGGCGCCGCCCGTCGACAATGGTGACGGTACCGGAACCTATCACCTCGAACTTCTTGCCGTGGCTGATGACGAGCGCCGTATCTTCATCAACGCCTATCCCGATCAGCTGCGGATGCCTGGCAACGGCGGAGGCAAGCCGGTCAAGCCTTCGCCGCTGCGAGAAATGCTGGTCGATCAGGGCGCCGCGCAGGAGCCCAAGCCCGTCGCTGATGGAGCGGCCGGCCAGCATGTCGCGCGACATGGCGGCCGCGCCGGCGCTGGTGCCTGCGATGCAAAGGCCATTGATGCGATAGGCGCGATCCAGCGCCCGTTCGACGCCGGTACCGCCGATCAGGCCGAGCAACCTGCGCTGATCGCCTCCTGTCAGCAGGACGACATGCGATTGTTCGATCAATGCGGCGAGTTCCGGATTCTCGCCGTCTTCGCGGGAACCGATGGCGGCATGCCTGCGCCGCGTGACGCCAAGCTCTTCGAATACCCTGTCATAGCGCCCCCATACGAAATCAGGGAATGCGCTTGCAGCGGCGATGACGGTCACCACCGGGTCCGCCTGCCCTGTCAGCGCAAGCATATGACGCAGTATCACCCGGTCCCCGGTACGGTCTTCCGCACCCCCGATTATTACGAGATGCCCCGCCGGTTGACGAACGTCCGGCCGCAACACGGCATCCGCGGGCGCGGAGCCGGAAGAAGGATTGGCACCTGAGTTCTTGAACACGCCGGCAGCACTCCAAGTGCTCAGCAGGCTGAGGCTGGCAAACAGAAATTTTCTTCTTTTCATGGACTGGCAATGATGATGGAAACAGCGCGATCGGGAACCGACATCTATCGGTCCATTTGCAAGGCACACCAGGTTCTCCGTTTCTGACCAGAGTTTGCACGAAGCGTTGCGAACAAAGGCTGTCGGACGCCGTCTATCGATCATGAATGCAATTGAAAGATCCGGCCATGCACTTAGCGGCAATATAATGTCACTCGATTATGACGGCATGATTGCCATGCCTGCGTGAATGGCCAGGCGCTGATCCAGTACAGCTCCAATTTTGCTGAAATGCCCTGCATGCGACATGGATGAGCCTTTTCCGGAACGTCCTGTCAGTCCAATCCAAGTCAACTGCCTCGAGCAGCGAAATGCCGCTCTGGCTGCAATTGCCGATTTCCGTTTTACCGCCGATGACAGAATCTACCAAACCCGTGCGTGTTGTACCGACGCGTTCCAACCTGCTTCAACAAGCCGCATTGCCCGTGCTTTTTCTGCTGCTGGGCGTGATTTACGCTAGCTGGGCTGCCCGCATTCCGGCCATCCGGGACTCGCTTGCGCTGAATGCGGCACAGCTCGGCATCGTGCTGTTGAGCAGCGGCATCGGCGCAGTGGCTTCGTTTCCCCTGGCTGCCTGGCTGATAAGGCGGCACGGGGGACGACAGTCGGCATGGCTGACCGGCCTCGTGTTGCTGGCAAGCCTGCCGGCATTATCGCTTGCTCCCGGCTTTGCCGGTCTTCTGCTTGCCGCCGTCGTGTACGGCGCCGCTTCCAGCAGTTTTGATGTAGCCATCAATGCGATCGGGGCGGATGCGGAAAAGCTCGCCGGACGCTCCATCATGTCCGCCCTGCACGCCTGGTTCTGTGTCGGCACCGTATCCGGAGCACTGATCGGCAGTGCCGTGGCCGGCATGGGTGTGGGCCCCGCCATGCACTTCGCTGCGATTGCCCTGCTGTTCCTCGCGCCGCTCCACCTGTGCTATGCAAACCTGGACAAAGATGAGTTGGATCCTCGTGGCGCCGAGCGAAGCTTTGCAATTCCGCGCGGCCCTGCGGTCGTACTCGGGGCAATCTGTTTTTCCGGGGCGGTGGCGGAAGGATCGGTTGCCGACTGGAGCGGCGTATTCATGAAAGATAGACTGGGCGTCGGAGACGGCATTGCGCCGCTTGCCTTTGCCGGATTCGCGGCCATGATGCTTGCCGCCCGTCTGTTCGGAGACCGCCTGAAGGATATGTTTGGGGCTCGGCGCGTCATTTGCACTGGCGCTCTGCTGGCGGCGACCGGAATATTCATTGCTGTTCCGGCGTTTAACACCATGACGACAATATTTGGATTTGCAATCGCAGGCGCCGGAATGGCGGCGCTATTCCCCTTCGTCTATAGCGCTGCTGCCCGCTATGGCTCGACCGCACTGGCTGCGGTTGCGACATTCGGCTACAGCGGTAACCTGATCGGCCCGCCGATCATTGGTTTCGTCGCGCATGGCTGGGGCTTGCAAACCTCACTGGCCCTGCTTGGCGTTTTATGCCTGTTCATCGCGGCGGCGGCATTTCTCGCGCGTGCGCTCGACTGATGGTGCGGTGAACCCTGCTTGGCCGCGATTCGTGGTTCATGGCAGGCCGGCAATCAAGCATCAGTAATAGGCAACGCTTGGTGATCCCGGCTCGGTTTCAATAAGAATAAGGTGCTCGGGCGCCATCGCGTAACCAAGCTCCCACAAGTCTGCAAGCACGGTTTCCTTGGCCTGAGTCTCCGAAGATGCATTGACAGCAGTGCTGCCCTTGAGCCCGCGCTTGTTGTACTCAAAATGATAGATCGACATTGTTACCTCGTTGCATTATTTTCGAGATAAAGGTAACAAGATGAAGACCAAAGCAACTTGCGAGATATCAAGAAGCTTGCCGTGCTCGCGAAATACCGCATGGAAGCACCTGAGAACTACGGCTCGGGAAGCGCACCGAATACCACTGATTGAAACGCGAGGAGGATACGGAAGAGGATAATACGAAAGGATTGGGCCTTGCGTGGCGGGATCGGAAGACCTCGCGTCCATTACGACAGCAAGAGAAGGATAGCAGCAGCTTCACCAGCATCGACATGCCTGGTGCCCAGAAGAGGACTCGAACCTCCACGTCTCTCGACACAGCGACCTCAACGCTGCGCGTCTACCAATTCCGCCATCTGGGCGACAGCTGCTTCCTACACTTCCGACATGACAGGGATTCGCAAAAATCACCCGTCATAAAGACTGGTGCCCAGAAGAGGACTCGAACCTCCACAGTGTTGCCACCGCTAGGACCTGAACCTAGTGCGTCTACCAATTCCGCCATCTGGGCCCGCCGTGATTCGATGAGAATCACGTCAAGGAGGCGCGCATCTTACCCCATAGAATCGAAACCCTCAAGTGCCTAAGTACCAATTCCATGAAAAANCCGCCGTGATTCGATGAGAATCACGTCAAGGAGGCGCGCATCTTACCCCATAGAATCGAAACCCTCAAGTGCCTAAGTACCAATTCCATGAAAAAGTTTTCGAAGCCTGTGTGCCGCGCCCGTCGAATGGCGACGGAATCGACAGTAAATCATGCGCGGGGATTCATGGCCGGCGCGGAATGAACCCATAGTGAATGACATATGCGTGGCCGTCGTAGACGGCTGCGGTGCAGCGCTCGACGCCCTCCTGCGAATGCAGGATATCGACCAGGAGATAATCCGGCTGACCGGCGGGCAGCTTCTTGCACAGGCTTGCGTATCCGCGGCGAGTTGCTGCGGGCGCAGGCATCACCCATTCGCAGGCGGGCAGCGATGTCTGCGAAACTGCGGGGATAACCGGGGACTTGGGAAATAGACTGTACATTGTTAAATTGGCGTCAACGGATATCGCCGGACGATTCATTGATCTTCGACTTCGATATCCGCCTGCCCACTGGAAGTGTTCAACCCGGATTCTGCGCACCCTGCTTCCGGCGGCGACTATAAATCACCATGGTCTGGACCAGCATGGCCCACTCCATCTCCTCCAGGTAAATTTGCGCGCTGCGTTCAACATAGTGGTAGGTCCAACCGCACTCGCAGCACTCCGGGCAATCGAGATCGGGAATTGCCTGCACCATCGAGGCGGTATAACGCATCAGGTCTTCGATAGATACTTCGTCCTTGTCCATTGTCTGCTAACCCGTTCGTTGAATGGTCAATGTCATTGAGACATCGATTCCCGGCAAGGATTCAACGATCGTGTTGCGTGCATGTGAAGCGTGCATGTGAAGCATTGAGGCTTTCGCTGCACGCAAGAAACTATCCCACTATCATTACAGAATGAAACAGACCAATCCCGCAAGCGCGATCACCATGATTACGCTGGCCGCCCTCTTGTTTTCACTGATGGACGCTGGCACCAAGTATCTTGGCGCACTGCTGCCGATGGTACTCATCCTGTGGTGCCGATATGCGATCCAGACACTGGTCATGGCCGGCACGGTCCTGATCAACAGGGGACTGGCGGGCTTCCGAACCGGGCATCTGCGCGTACAGTTCCTGCGCGGCACTATGCTGATCATGCTGAGCGTTCTCACGTTCTATAGCTTGCAGTATCTGCCGCTGGCGGAATTTACCGCGATTATCATGCTTTCGCCCATTTTCGTGACCGTGCTTACCAGCCGCCTTTCGCAGCGGCCGCTCGGCCCGCTGCGCTGGCTGCTGATACTTACCGCATTCGCCGGTACGATGACGGTGATACGGCCGGGAAGCGCCCTGTTCAATATCGTAGCATTGCTGCCGCTGGTTGCCACCGTCGTGTCCGCAGCCTATAACCTGGTCACGAGCCGATTGGCCTTGCTGGATAATCCGCATACCACGCAGTTCTACACCGGGTTAACCGGCGTTGCCCTGCTCTCGCCGCTGATCGCGCTGCAGGCAGGCCAGCTGCAGGAGCTCGGCATCCGGCTGGAGACCAGCAGCCTACTTCTTCTTCTCGCTGTCGGGCTGCTCGGCACGGTCGCCCACCTGCTCCTCGTCATGGCCTTTCGACGCATGCATCCTGCGGCGCTGATGCCGTTCACCTATACCCAGATTGCTTTTGCCGCGTTGATCGGCTGGATTTTCTTCCGGCATTCACCGGACTTCTGGGCTTGGCTGGGCATGGGCGTCATTGCCGCCAGCAGCTGCATGTCGGCATGGTTGGACATGCATGAATCACGGCGCCTCTCGAAGAAGTGAAACCGGTGTGAATTTGCTACCGGCCGCGCTACGCATATTTACATTATTTCCAAATCAAGCGAATGCCCATGGAAGAATTGTAGATATTACCTATTACGGGCTGTAGCCCCCGTTGTACTGGTTCCATACCAGGAAACGCGTTTTTCTCGAAGTTCTTCGGCCTGAACAGTGGCGAAATCGATCAGCGAAAGTACATCGGCTTCCAGCGGCCGGACCCGGCACGCGCTTTGCTATTACACCTTCACCCAGCAATGATTTTGCTTTATGGCCGCCGGGGACCGACCCGTCGCAACGGCGGTCAAGATAAATATTTACGACTCAGTGCATGCAGATAAGGAGAACTGAAATGGCATACGATAAAGTTGCAGTGGCAGCGGTCAAGGCAGTAAGCACTCTCTTGCAGAAGATGCCCGATGAAACGACCAAGGCCGACGCACTTGGCGTCATGATGATGACAAACTACAACCTGCTGCGCGATGTCCATGGCGACGAATTCGTCCGCGCATGGCTGCAGACAGCGCTTCAGGATCTTGAGCAGAATCCGCCGATCTTCACCAACGCCAGCATGCATTGAAGCGCTTCGCCGCATACTCCACTCCCGTCCGATAGCCGCAGGCGGGAATAGGCCGTCGCGGCGCGACTGCTGCCGGTTCCTCAAAGCCGTTGCAATGTTGGGGGCGAAATTTACGACGACGGTGCTTCACGTCAAGTTAAGACGTCATGTTAATGTCCGGCCAGTGGCATGCGCCCACCTTGACCATTCCGGTTAAAAGATGCCGAAGAAAGAAAGCAGCAGCAAGGTCAGCACGATGGATACAAGGATGGACCCAAGGCATCCGAGCCGCTTCGAAAAAAAGAAGAACATGGCGTGTCTCTCTGGAGTTGAACGTTGCAGGAAGCCATTCCTGTCTTCAAACAAATGAGACAGACCAGTGTCGGCGAAAATTCCGGGCTCTCGGCCCGGTGCCGCTAATTCCGGGGCTCGCTGCGCATCAGGGCAACTGCCGGCGCAGCGCTTCAAAGAAAAGTTCCGACTGCAGGCGCTCGGACTGAACCTGACCGGCGACCTTCGCCGCCAGCGATGGATTCACCGGACAGAGCTCCAGACCGGTCGACAAGGCGATCACCTGGGCGGCGCATGCGCGCTCCAGGTAATAGAGGTCGTCATAGGCATGGTCAACCCGCCCGCCGCACACGACCACGCCATGATTGCCGAGGAAGGCGATATCGGCACCATTCATCGCGTTGGCGATTCGCTCGCCTTCTCCGCTGTCGAGCGCAAGGCCGTTATAGTTCGCATCGCTTGCGATGCGACCGTGAAAACGCATCGCATTTTGCGACAGCGTCGTGTCAAGCGCGCGTGCCGATGTCAGGGTAAGGGCCGTTGCATAAGGCATGTGCGTATGGAGCACGCATTGCTTGCCAGCGATCCTGTGAATGGCGGCATGAATGAACATCGCCGTCGGCTCCACTTCATGGCGGCCCGCAATCTTGTTGCCCTCCTTGTCGACAATCACGATATCCTCGGCCCGCACCTCGGACCAGAGCAAGCCGCGCGGATTGAGCAGGAAATGCTCGTCATCGGGGAGCGCAACACTGAAATGATTGCAGACGCCTTCCGCCAGGCCGTGATGGGCGGCGGCTCGCAATGCGAGTGCGAGATCTTCCCGCAAGCGTGCCACTGCGGGCGCATCAAACAACGTGTTCAGGACCAGTGTGGAAGATTTCATGACCATTTCGCCGTGCTCGCGTGTAAGGGAAGGACACGATGCAACCTTAGCACGGAACGCCCGGGACGTGCCATGCACATCGGCTGGGCCCGGCCTGCAGGAATTCAGGAAAAAGGGCAGAATGCGATGCCCTTGCATACCGTATATATCCGGTTAACGAGCTTTGGCAGACGCATACGCTTTATCGTAGGCATCGCATCCCGCAATCACATCGAACCGGCGCGGCTCGCGCCGAAAAATCATGCCCAGCCTGACAAACAGACAAGCGATCAAGCCGGCGCGAAGCGATTGGGTTTCTGAACTCAAGTCCACGCTGTGGCTCGGATGGCCTCTGATCCTGACCAACCTTGCACAAACCATTCTGACGGCAACCGATCTCGCCTTAATCGGACGGCTAGGGGCCGACAGCCTGGCGTCGGCGGCGCTGGCGGCCAGTCTGTATCATGCCGTCATGATCTTTTGCCTCGGCGTGGTCTCTGCGGTCATCCCGCTGATTGCAAGCATAATGGGAGCGCGGCCGCATTCGGTCAGGGATGTCAGAAGCACGGTCCGGCACGGATTCTGGAGCGCCGGCCTGATCTGCATTCCAGTGTGGCTGCTGCTGTGGAATGCCGACAGCGTGCTGATCATGCTGGGCCAGCAGCCGGATATGGCGCGGCGATCGCTGGAGTTCATGCACACCCTGCAGTGGGCGCTGTTTCCCTTCCTGGGTTACATCGTGCTGCGCTCATTCCTGAATGCGATGGAAAGTCCAATATGGACGTTGGCAGTCGCCTGCATTGCCATCGCATTCAATGCCCTGGCCGCATGGTGCCTGATCTTCGGCAATTTCGGCTTCCCCGCCCTCGGGCTTGCCGGCGCCGGACTGGCCAGCTTCTGTTCCAGCCTGCTGATGTTCGGCGGTCTGGTCGTGGTCGTCTGCCATCATCGCCGCTTTCGCCGCTACCGCCTGTTCGGGCGACTTTACGAGCTCGACATCAACAGGTTGCGCCAGCTATGGCAGCTCGGTCTGCCTATCGGTGCGACCATGGCCTTCGAAACCACGATCTTCTACGCCGCCGTGGTGATGATGGGCCTGATAGGACAAACCGCCCTGGCCGCGCACGCGATTGCCATGCAGATTGCCTCCATCGGCTTCATGGTCCCGCTCGGTTTCGGACAGGCGGCGACGATACGCGTGGGGCGTGCGTATGGCGCAGGGGATGCGGCAGGAATCGCGCGCGCGGGCTGGAGCGCTTACGCTCTCGGCGTAGGCTTCATGGTGATTACCGCGAGCCTGATGCTGTTCTCGCCCACGCTGCTGATCGGGCTGTTCATCGACATCGGCAATCCGGAAAACGCGGAGGTTGTCCGGCTGGGCGTCGGTTTTCTTGCGCTGGCGGCCCTGTTTCAACTCGCCGACGGCGCCCAGGTAGTCTGCGCCGGCATGCTGCGCGGCATCCATGACACGCGCGTGCCCATGATGCTGGCCGCGCTCGGCTACTGGGGAATAGGCTTGCCGCTCGGCGCGGCGCTTGCCTTTGCCGCCGGGTTGGGCGGGTCCGGGGTGTGGCTGGGACTGGCGGCGGGACTGGGAACGGTTGCCGTGCTGATGACACGCCGCTGGATGCTGCGTGAACGCGCTATTGGGATTCCTTGATGAGCCGGCCCGCCGTAGCCTGCACGGGGCGGGCATTCATCGGATACAGACGCGCAAAGATGGCAATCTGCTGCGGCGAAAGCTTGATCGGCTCCTTCATCACGATCCACAGCACGCCTTCGCTGCAAGGGGGCGTTGTCAGCGATCCCATGTAGGTATAGTACTCGCGCCGCTCGGGCAGGATCTGGCTCATGTCCAGCGCGGTGATAGGCACCAGCGGTTCATTTTGTTCCAGCGGCAGGTTGTTCCAGACGGCCTGCACCACGGGATTGGGATTGCCGCTTTCGACGAGCAGCGCCACGACCGCAAGGCGACCCTCCGCGTCCTTGTGGACGAGGTGGGCCACCATCGGAAAACCGCGGCCGCCAACGGTTTCCTCGGCCGGATGATGGAAATGGAATTGCAACAGTTCGTAGGTGCGCCCGGTAAGCGAGATGCGATTGCCCGCGCCGAAATTAACCTGCACCGTATACCCGTTGTTGACGACATTGTACGAAGCCGGTCTGTAATCGAAATTGATCGTTTCCAGTTCAACCTGGATGCCTTCGCGGATGTCGATGGGCGACTGGCGATTGCCGGAATGGCATTTCGCCCAGGCGGGATTGATCTTTCCCCAGCGCAGGGGACCGGTCTCGCCCTCATAGCTCCAGCGCTCGACGGGTGGCGCAGGAGGCGCCGTGGTTTCGCCGGCGGCCGAAGCCTTGGGGCGGCTGCCGCCCCGTTCACGGCGTATCTCTTCCTGCCGTGCCCTCATGATTGCGGCAACTTCCCGTTCCGTCTGCTCGTGCTTGGCCCGGATTGCGGCCAGTTCGGCAGCGCGGGCCAGATTGACGGCTGCGCTGTCTGCCCCTGCGAGAGCGGAATGAGAGAAACAGATCCCCAGGCTCAATGCTGCGAGAGAAAAAAATCTGTTGTTAGGCATATGCTGTCCCTATTGTTACCAAGCAACATCATTTTAGCCTTCTCTTCAGGTTTACCGAACAAAAAGCGCTTGGCGAACAACAGGCCGAACCGCTCAAGGTACAGCGGCACCGACAGAACAATGAAAAAACAATAGACGGCAACCCACTGCCGTGAAACATCGACAACATCGGACGGCGGCACAAGCCCTGCCGGCTCAAGACGAATCTCCACGAATGGATGTTCGACTTGCTCCGGCATCTCCCTGAACGAGGCCACCAATACTTGATCAGGTGCCCGGGTTGCCGGCGGTAGTGCTTCCGGGCGAAATGCATGGCCAGATGTCGTTCGCAATGCGCCAGGTACGCTCGGGCATGACAATGATTTCATTAGCAGGCTGTCCCGCCGCCGCATCGAAGACACTGATCCTGACTCTCAGATCTCCGTTGGGAAACTTCCTAGGGTCAAACTCCAGGCGCGCGATATGGCCGTCGCCGGACACCGAGAAGCTGCCGTATTTTGGCGTGTAGCCATCGGGCGGCAGCAGTTCAACGTTTCTGATGCGGGTACCGAGCACCTCGAGGGTGACCATGGAGCAAACGTAGGTGCCGTTCTCTGGCGCACTGGTCAGCTGGGCGTTGAAGGGACCCGGCGGCTGGCTGCTTCCCGGCGACAGGCAGGGCCAGATATCGTTGGCAATGCGCCAGGTGCGCTCCTGCATCGCGACGATTTCGTTCGCCGGCTCACCGGCCGCCGCATCGAAAGCACTGATCCTGAATTTCAGGTCGCCGTTCGGAAAGTTTTTCGGGTCGAAATTCAGGCGAGCTATCTTGCCGTCGTCGGAAATGGTGAAGCTGCCATATTTCGGCGCGTAACCCTCCGCCGGCAATAGCTCGACATTCCTGAGACGCGTGCCCCGGACTTCCAGCGTCTGCATGTTGCAGACATAGGTATTGGTTGCCGGCGCCGAAATCAGGGTTGCCTGGAATTGCGTAGTCGATCCTCCCGAGCTGCCGGGCGATACGCAGGGCCACGTATTGTTGGCGATCTTCCAGGTGCGCTCCGACATCACTACGATCTCTTCCGCCGGCTGTCCGGCTGCGGCATTGAATGCGCTGATACGCACTCGCAAATCACCGTTGGGCCAATTCCTGGGATCGATTTGCACGCGTGCGGTGGCACCGTCTTCGGACACGGTGAATGTCGCGTATTTCGGCGTGTAACTTCCCGGCGGCAGCAGTTCCACATTGCGAATGCCGCTGCCCCTCACTTCCAGCGTCATTGCCGAACAGACGTAGGAACCGTCTCCAGGCGCACTGACGAGCGTGGCGCTGAAACCGGAAGCCGCACTGACTTCCGTGTCGGCGAGCAATCTTGCACCGCCGGCCGCCGTACTTACCGGCGCGTCGCCACCACCTCCACCACCACCGCAAGCCGTCAACAGCATCGCTGCGGCACACAATACCGCTCCCAGTAAGCCCGAGGGAGCCAAGGCACGACATTTCATTTCCACTTCCTTTCTCATTATCCTGATCGGCAATCGGTTTCAAGTTTCAACACCCGGATTCAACCGGCATATGCACTCCATCCCTGAGCTGTTCTTGACTTCGTGTGAAGCTAAGGTAGTGAACCGATACTTGCGCGCGTCTGATATTTCGCAATGGCGCCGGAGAAGCAACACTGGCCGCGCGGCATCCGTAAGCGATCCGTAAACACGCCTGCGGCATCTGTAAACAAATGCCGGCTCTACGCTAATTTCCGTCTGATTTATGCACACCTAGATAATGTGCAAACTCCATCCTGCATGGGCTCGATATACTTTTCGGCTTGGCCTGTCATTCACCAGTCACCAATGAGAGCGCGGCACGCGCATGAAGAGAGCTGAAGGTGTCAGTTCCTTTTGCCAAACGGAAATCCGGATCGCCAGGCACTATGCCGCCGGCAGGCTTGCCGCAAACCGTATTGCCGCCCTATGCAAAATTCTCGCGGCCGCGGGTCAACCATGCCTCCCAGCGACCGCGCCTGTTCGATCGCCTGCAACAGGCGTGCCGCGACAATGCGGTGGCCTGGATCTGCTCGCCGCCCGGCGCCGGGAAGACCACGCTGGCAGCCAGTTTTCTTGCCCTTCATGGTGTGCCGCATCTCTGGTATCAGGTCGATCAGCAGGATGGTGATCCGGCCCTGCTGTTTCACTATCTCGGTCATGCGGCGCAAGCGGCATTCGGAGTCCCGCCGTGCCAATTCGACGCCGGAGAAGTCGAGACCGGCAACCATGCCCGCCGCTTCTTCCGCCAGTTCTACAGCGTGCTGCCTGCTGGTACCGTCATCGTCTTCGACAACCTGCATGAGTTCGACTGGAACCATGGCGGCGAACTGCTCGAAATCGCCTTCAGCGAAATTCCGTTCGGACTCACAATATTCGCGCTGAGCAGGGAGAGGCTGCCAGCCCGTCTTTCGCGGATGGCGGCGAACGGTCTGCTGACGACAATCGATTGGGATGAACTGCGCTTCGAAAAAAACGAAGCGGAATGGCTTTTTGCCCGCCGGGACACGCCGGACCTGATGCTCCATGCCATGCTAGACAAGGCGGACGGTTGGGCCGCAGGCATCGTCATGCTGCGCGACGCGTACTCCCGGGCTGCCGTTGACCGCGATCCGGAGAGCCTGCTTGCAGCGGGCCGCGATGCCATCTTTCATTACTTCGCGGGAGAAGTCATGGACCGGCTGTCCGGCCCCGCGCAGAACCTGCTGCTCAAGCTCGCCTGCGCGCCGCCGGAGGATCTGCATGACCCGCTGGATGGGACCGAGCCGGCCGAGGCGGTCGACACGGTGAACCGCTTGTGCGACAACCGCTGGTTCGTCAGCCGCGCCGGAACCCGGCCGGAGCGCTACGGGTTCCATCCGTGTTTCCGTGAATTCCTGCGGCACCGGGCGCGCCAGCAGCTGGGGTTCCAGGATTATGCAAGGCTGCTGCGGCAGGCTGCCCATCGGCTTGAAGCCAGGGGAGAGCTTGGCGCTGCACTCAAACTGCTGCAGGAGGCGGGCGAAAGCAATGCCATGGCCAATCTGCTGCTGCGCAACGCGGAATGCATGTGCCTGAGCAATCGGGGCAGCATTTGGCGGGAATGGACGCGGCAACTGCCGTCCGCCGCCGTGGATGGCAACCCGTGGCTGTGCTACTGGCATGGCATGTCACTGATCCAGGTCGACCCGCCGCAGGCGCGGCAATACCTGCGCCGCGCCGAACAGGTCTTCGCCGCCGGCGGCGACATTGCCGCGGCGTTGCTGTCGATGGCAGCCGTCGTCGATTGTCACTATCACGAATGGAACGATTTCGCGCCCCTGCAACGGACCACGCAAACCATGCTCGGCCGCCTGCGCTTGCTTGCGCCGCAGACCATGCCGCCGGAAAAGGAATTGCTGGTCCGTTCCCGCATCCTGCTCGGCCTGTATCTGACCGACCTGGAGTCGCCGGATTTCGAGAGCATGTTGCACGAAGTTCTCGACATCCTGCCCGCCTGCACGAACGGCAACGAGCAGCTCGCGGCGGGAACGATTGCCCTGCATTGCCTCAACTGGACCGACATAGCCGGCGCCCGCAATCTCATCGTGGCGCTCAATCATCTGATCGACAGCGACAAGGTCGCGCCTATGCACAAGGTGTCCTGGGCTCGCGCCGCGCTCTACCGGCATCAGCTCGACGGCGATCGCGATGCCGCCGAGCTGATGCTGGACCGGATGCAGAAGCTCGCCTCGGACGACGGCGTGCAGCATCTGCGCTTTCATGTGCAGTTCCGCATCGGCGTGCAACAGCTCGCCGGGCGCGACACCGCGGCGGCGCGAGCGACGCTGGCCCAGGCCCGGCAGCTGATGAATCCCCGTCGCAAGCTGGAGGTCGCCTATTACAAGCTGCTGGAAGCGGTGGTCCTGCTGCAGGACGGCGACCACGGCGCGGCGCGCCGGATCGCGGAGGAAGCGCATGCCGCCGGTGTCATGCTGCCGTCGATGCGATATCAGCTCAAGCTCCTCGTGGCCTTCTGCGCGGCGCATACCGCCGACTGGGACGGCGCTTCGCGCTGGGCGGCCGATGCAGTCTGCCATGCGTACGGCCGCGACAAGGACGTCGCAAGCGATGCCTGCCTGATGCTGGCGACATACCGCCACGCGGCGCATGACGAAACGCCACAGGCATCGGCCTGCCTGCGGGCGCTGCTCGCCGGACAGCTGCGCAAGGGACTGTCGCTGGACCTCTACATTTCCACGTTTCCGCGCGTCTCGGCGCCGCTGCTGTCGCTTGCGCTGCGCGAACGCATCGAACCCGAGTTCGCGCGCCGCCTGATCCTGCTCCACCGGCTGCCGCCTTCCGACCGCAGCAATGCGCAATGGCCGTGGCCGGTGATGGTGAGGGCACTCGGCCAGCTCGAGATCAGGGTTCGAGGCGAACCCGTGCATCCGGCCGGGAAGACCCAGCAGCGGCCGATGGATCTGCTCAAGGCGCTGCTTGCGGCCGGTCCGGACGGTGCGGCGCAGGCGGTGCTCGCGCGCCGCCTCTGGCCGGATGCGGCCGATGCAAGGGCGGCCTTGCATGTGACGGTGCACCGGCTGCGCAAGCTGTTCGGCCATGACGGCGCCGTGCAGGTGCGGCGAGGCAACGTGATGCTGGACGCCTGCAGCGTCTGGACCGACGTCGACGCGCTGGACGCGCTATGCGAACGCATCGAGCGGATGCCTCCGGCGGCGGGCGCGGCCGTCCTCGGGCAGTATTGCCAGGATCTGCTCGACCTGTACCAGGGCGCGTTCTGCGACGGTGAAGAAGACGCGTGGATGACCCTGCCGCGCGACGGTTTGCGCACCCGTTTTCTCGCCGCGGCCGGGCAGTTGGGAATGCGCCTCGAGAAACTCGGCGAGTGGCCGCTAGCCCGGCAACTGTATGCCCGGGCGCTCAAGGCCGAGCCGCTCGGTGAAGCCATCTATCGGGGACTGATGCGCTGTGCCTGGGCACAGAACGATCCGTCGGGCGCTTACAGCATCTACCGGCAATGCCGGCAGACCCTGTCCATCGTGCTCGGCAGGTTTCCCTCGCCTGAAACCGAGCGGCTCTCATTCGATCTTGGTCTCAGGAACAGGGACTGACGCAGGGACAGGCCCATGAGCGGCGGCATCAGCATCAGGCCGTCGCTTCCCCGCCCTGCCGGCTAGCCACGTCGGCCAGCAGCATGGAAAGCTGGCGCATATCCATCGGCTTGACGAAATGATGATCGAACCCGGCATCGCGCGCCGCCACGCGGTCCTGCGGCTGCCCGTAGCCGGTCAATGCGACCAGCACCGGCCCGCCGGCGCCGGGCAGTTGCCGCAGACGTCGCGCCATCTCATAGCCATCCATTCCGGGCAGGCCGATATCGATGAAACAGATGTGCGGCGCCACCTGCTGCGCGCGTTCCAGTCCGGATTCAGGCCGATTGCAGATAAACACTTCGTGACCGCCGGTTTCGACGAACATGCCGAGCATGGTCGCCGCGTCGACATTATCGTCGACGATGAGCACGCGCAGTTGCCCGGATGCGGGAATTGCGGGACCGGAAACCGGTTCCAGCTTGGCAGCAGCGGATGGCGCTTGCGGCAGGCGGATGGTGAACAGGCTTCCCCGCCCCAGGCCGGCACTGTCTGCCGTGACGCGGCCGCCGTGCAGATTCAGCAGGCTTCTGACCAGCGCAAGGCCGATGCCGAGCCCGCCCTGGGAGCGGTCCGAACTGCGTTCAGCCTGCGCAAACAGCTCGAACGCCTGCTTGCGCAACTCGGGCGACATGCCGATGCCGTTGTCGCGCACCGTGATCGTCACTTCGTTTCCGCCGAGTTCCATCCCGATCGCGATGTCGCCGCCCTCGGGCGTGTATTTCGCGGCATTGTTGAGCAGGTTGGTCAGCACCTGGACCAGGCGCTTGTTGTCCCCCTGTACGTATGCCGGTTCTTCCGGGAGCTGTATCGCGAGGCGATGCCGGCGCGATTCGATCAGCGGCGTGACCTGCTCGACGGCATCGGCGATGATGTCCGCCATATTCAGCGTTGCCAGATCGAGCGAAATCAATCCGCGGGTCACGCGCGACACGTCGAGCAAGTCATCGACCAGGCCGGTTATGTGCTCGACCTGGCGCGAAATGACTTCACTGGTGCGTCGGACGCGCTCCTCGTCCGTCCTCGCCAGGCGCAGCAGTTCGGCAGCGGAGGCGATCGGCGCCAGCGGATTGCGCAACTCATGCGCCAGCATGGCAAGGAATTCATCCTTGCGCCGGTCCGACTGTCGCAAGGCTTCCTCCGCCCGCACGCGGTCGGTCACATCTATTTGCGCAATGACGCCGCCGACCACTTCACCCGCCACATTGCGCACGGGTGCGCCGGAAGTCAGGATGATGCGCCGGTCGCCATGATCGCCGAAGGGTTCGATTTCAATGATGTCTCCGGCGGAAGGTTCGCCCCGCAGCACACGGGCCATCGTCCAGTCTTCGCTGCCCAGCGGCTCGCCGTGGCGTTCGGACCCGTCCGCCCACCAGCCGCGCCACTTGCCGTAGTCGACAATGCCCTCGGTCCGCGGAGTCGGGCCGCCCCAGAGGTTTCGATGCGTGGAATTGAAACGAAGCAGCTTGCCCGAAGTATCCGCCATGACAATGCCGACCGGAGCGGCTTCGAGCAAGGCGTCGAGCGTGCGACGCTCGCTTTCCGCTTGCCGGGCAGCTTCCAGCGCGCGCCGCTCGCTGGCGCGCAGGGCGTCTTCGGCCCGCTTGCTTTCGGTGATGTCGAAGACGATGCCGCTCATGCGAGTCGGCCTGACAGTATCATGATGGATGGCGCCATGCTCTGCCAGCCAATGCACGCTGCCATCCGGCCAGATCACACGGAATTCGCAATGCCAGTCCCTGAGCTCGCGGAGCGCCGCATCGAAATCGCCGCGCACGCGGTCACGGTCATCCGGATGGACATGGGCGTAAAAGCGTTCCAGCCCCCATTCGGCGAGCAGTTCCTCGTAGCCGAAACACTGGCTGTGCCGCAAGGTATGCGTCACCTTGCCGCTGACGAGGTCGAAATCCCATGCGCCGATCGCCGCCGCCTCCAGCGTGAACTGCAGGCGGCCGGCGGTCTGGAGCAGCAATTCCTCGGCGCGTCTGCGTTCGGTGATATCCAGCACCACGGCCATCACGAGATCGGACTGCCCGCGTGCGGCGGCCTGGATCAGGCTTGCGGAGACGCTGCACCATAATGCCGTGCCGTCCTGTCGCAGATAACGCTTCTCGATTTCGAACGATTCGCCGGTTGCGACGAGGCGCTCGAACAGCAGCATGTTGCGCGAGACATCTTCGGCATGCGTGAATTCGCTCAGATGGCGGCCGAGGATGGAATCCCGGCTCCTGCCAAGCAATTCGCAATACCTGCCGTTGACCTTGACCAGCCGTCCCTCGGTATCGGTTTCCGCGATGCCGACGGCGGATTGTTCGAACAGCGAGGAAAGATGCGATTCGCTCGCACGCAGCGCTTCGGTCGAACGCACCCGTTCGATATGCGCCCAGCAGCGCTCCACGACATCTTCCAGCAAGGCGATTTCATCCTGGTGCCAGAGCCGGGGCGCGGCGTTATGCACGGCCATCATCGCCACCAGCCGGCCTTCCTTCACCAGCGGGCAGCAGATGATGGCCTTGATGCCGATGGCATTGAACATGTCGGCGCCCTCGCCCGGCTCCAGTTCGGCATCGACATCATGCACGACCAGCGTCCGGCCCTGCCGCATGTCGCTCGCCGCGCGCGGTCCGAACAGGTCCAGCGAATAGGTGCCCGCCGTTGAGGCCACTCCCGGCTCCGCCCAGTCGTGCCGAATGGTGAATGCATCGTTGTCGGGCTCCAGATCGGCATAGGCACAACGGGTGACTTCCATCTGCTCTCCCACCATGCGCGCCGTGACTTCCATGACGGTCTTCGGATCGGCGGCCGATCTTGTCGCCTCGCTCACCGCATCCAGCAGGCGCAGCCGCTTCTCCATCTTGCCGCGTCGTCCGAGATCGTCTGCCAGCAGCCTCACGTTGACAACCACCGGTGCCGCCAGGGCGGCCAGTTCCATCGCAAAATCGGCGTCCGCCGCGCTATGGCGCCGACCCGAGCGGCCCATGAAAAGCGTCAGCGATCCCACCAGCTCATTGCCGAAGCGCATCGGCACGGACAGCATGGACCGGCACGCAAGCCGCCGCAGCAGGGCGAGATGATCATCGTCCGCAGCCACGCTGCGATACCAGGCGTCGTCGATATCGGCATGCAGCGCCGGCTCGCCGCTGGACAGCGCGCACAGGTTCATGTCGGTGCGGGTCTGGCGGACCCACTGCGTCGGCCGCAGCAGGTCTTCGATTTCCGGATCAAGATGCGCGCGGACGGTACGGCGCACGCCATCGCCGAGTACGACATCGAAAAAACCGTAATCGCCAAGTGCGGGGAGGCAGGCCAGGATGACGTTGCCGAGCGTTTGCTCGAAGTTCAGTGATGAGGCAAGCAGCTTTGCTGCGCGCCTGAAGATAGCTAATTGCTGTTTTGCAATGTCAGTGTCGACAGACTCATCGAGTTCGTTCATACCCGGATTCTACCCGACCCTTTGTCGGCTCATCGGGCGGCTGGCTCGCTCGCAGCGCACGGGGCACCCGGGAAAAAACCACCTCCCTGCTTTTCAGCCAGGCACCGATTTCCTCGGCCGGCTTCGGACGGCTGTAGTAGAAACCCTGAAGCTCATCGCAGTCCGCCGCCCTGAGCAATTCGACGTCGGATTCCTTCTCCACCCCTTCCGCGACCACTTTCAGGCCCAGCGTATGGCCCAGGCCGATAATGGCCCTGGTTACGGTCAGGCTGTGAGGAGCATGATGCATGCTCCTGATGAAGGAACGATCGATCTTCAGCTTGTCTATCGGGAAACGGTACAGGTAGTTCAGACTCGAATAGCCGGTGCCGAAATCGTCGATGGATAAGGAAAAGCCAAGCGCCTTGATGGCCTCCAGCGTCTCGATCGTTGTCGGCACGTTTTCCATCAGGATGGACTCGGTCAGTTCCAGTTCGATATGACGGGCATTGATCGGATAGGTGGCCAATGCCGCCCGCAGCACCGGAAGCAGCCCGGCGTCCCTCAGCTGCACCGCGGAGAGATTGATCGATATCGGTATTTCACCCAGACCTTGTTCACGCCATTCGATATGCTGGCGGCAGGCCTGCTGGATGATCCAGGCACCGATGGGCACGATCAGTCCGGTTTCCTCGGCAATGGGAATGAATTGCGCCGGCTGCATCATGCCCTTGGCGGAATGCCTCCAGCGCAGCAGGCATTCGACCCCGGCAACACTGCCCTTCCCGGCATGAATTCTTGGCTGGTAGTGCAGCACCAGTTCGTCGCGCTCCACGGCATGGCGCAGTTCGCTTTCAAGATGCAGGTGCTGCACGATCCTGTCGTTCAAGGTCTGCGTGAAGAACTGGGCATTGTTGCGGCCCTGGCTTTTCGCCTCGTACATTGCCGAGTCGGCGTTGCGCATCAGCTGTTCGATATCGCTGCCGTCGTCGGGAAATACCGACACGCCGATGCTGCAGGAGATATAGAGCTCCGCGCCTTCGACCGGGTGCAGCGCCGTGATCATGGGAATCAGCCTGCGCTCGATGATTCTGCCGATCTCCTCGGCATCCCTGACTTCATTGAGGATGATCACGAACTCGTCGCCGCCGAGACGGCTGACCGTATCGCCCTCGCGCACCGCATTGACCAGTCTTGCGGCGACAGAGCGCAGCAATCCGTCGCCGACATGATGTCCCAGCGAATCATTGATATTCTTGAAGCGGTCGAGATCGATGAACAGGATACCCAGCTTGCCATTCTTGCGCCGCGCCTGCTGGATCGAGAGCGTCAGTCTTTCCTCGAACAGGAGCCGGTTCGGCAGCGATGTCAGCGTATCGTGATGCGCGAGAAAATGGATATGCTGTTCGCTCGCCTTGCGGTCGCTGATATCCAGGGAGATGGCGATGAAGTGCGTGATGTCACCGCTGCCGTCCCGCACGGCGTTGACCACCAGCCAGGCCGGATAAGTCATCTCCTTCTTGCCGGTGATCCAGACCTCGCCCTGCCATGACCCGGTGGCCATGGCCGTCTGGCGAATGACGGAGGTCAACTCCTTCTCGTTGCGTTCGGCGAGCAGGAATCCCGGGTGCTTGCCGAGCAGATCGGGCAAGCCGTACGAGGTGGTCCGGCAAAATGCGGAGTTGGCCGAGATCACGATCCCTTCTGCATTCATCACAAGGATGCCCTCGGACGAAGCCGAGAACACCTTGGCCCAGAGCTCCAGCCTTGACTCGAGCGATTTGATTTGGCCGATCGGCGTGAAGGTGCTCAGCACCGCAGGCTGGCCCTGGTATTCCACCCGTCGCGCCGACACCAGCGCCCAGCTCGGCTGGAGGCCGCCCAGCCAGCGCACCTCGAATTCATTGATGCTCCCTACGTCGCTGAGCGTCTGGAAAAAACGGATGCGCGCATCGGGTTCCATTCCGGATTTCCATGGATCGGTGTCGCATCCGTTCAGCCAGGCTTGCGCGGCATGGTTGGCATGCAATACCTGATGATGCGGAATCGCGGTGACCAGCAGCGGAATCGGCACGCTGTCGACGAGCTTGCGCTGGGCTTCGGAGGCACGCGCCCGGGCCACCAGTTCCTGCTGCTCCATGCGCTGGCGGTTAAGCTGCTCGAGCATGCTGTTGAAGCCGTCCACCAGGCGTCCGATCTCGTCCTCGCTGTGCCAGACGGCGCGCAGGGTGTAGTCGCCGGAGCGGCGCACGTTTTCCGCGACATGGGCGACGCGGCCCAGCGGCAGCGCAATCTGGCGCGCCACGTAATAGACCACCGAAAGAATCACCATCAACAGGAGACCGGCGGTGCCGAGATGGGTCCACATGCGGTGAAACTCGCCCTGGATTCGTGTCGTAAGCAGGCGATGCAACTCGCCTTGCGCATCGGCCCACGCCGATTGCAGGCTCGACACCGCGGCGCCGTAGGCGCGCCGGGGATCGCCTTCGATCCGGCTGCCCGGAGAAGCGCCGATGATGTTGTGGCTGATCGCACGGAAGCGATGGAGTGATTCCATCAGCGCGGACTGCGACGCAATGAGGTTGCGCCGAAGGTCCGGCGTGCTTGCGGCGAACGCTTCGCTGTAGTCGGTATCGACACCCTTGACGATGGCATCGAGCCGGCCCGAAAGGATAAGGAATTTGGTGAGCCAGCGCTGCCGTTCCTCCGCGGCCAGGTCTTGCTCGTCCCGTGTCAGCCGGTGCATCGCATTGAGAACTTCCAGCAGTTCCGGAAACCGCAGCACCACGAGCGACATCGTGTAATAACTATCGAGATCAGGGTCGAGAATCAGGTTCGACTGGTTGCCGACGCGCGTCAGCAATGCCCGGCCGGCCGCCATGATGTCGGTCGGATCGAGATCGCCATGGGCTGTTTTCGACGCCGTCGGTGCCGTCAATTCAGCGCGGCGCATGAGCTGCGCAAGTTCGCCGGCAATTTCGGCGCTCTCCAATCCTTTTCCGAATTCACGCTCGGCCCGCTCCAGCTTTTCTTGCATCGCACCTAATGGTGCAGCCACATGCGGCCGATCCGACGGGGGCACAAGGTAATAGACGGAAGGGATGGCAAACAAGGCTTGCCTGACGACCCCGATGTACTGATTCCCCGCGACTTCCTTTTCGGCGAAATTGATAGCAATGAATTTCTCGCGGATAAGGATACCGGAAATGAAAATGACCGCACTCAGGTCCAAGAAGTAAATCAGTGCCAGCTTGCGACTCACGGTGAGACGGCCAATCAGGCGTGAAAGGTATTGCCGCATAGGTCATGAGAACCGGGGAAATAATTTCAGTTCCGCAATATTCATACCAGCCTTGCGCCACGTGCACTGCGGTTTTCAGGGCAAATCCGCGAAAGAAGGGTGCCTGTAAGGAAGATACCCGGAACGATGCACACGAATAGTGCAGGACTGCACCAAAACCTTGCTCGTCCTTGCTCTTCCTTGCTCTTCCTTGCTCGTCGCAAAGGCAACATGCCTGTCATGTTTGAACCTGCGGCGCAAATTTCCGTCTGTAGTGTCAGATTGCCAATACACGATTGCCGCCTGTTAGCAATGAACATCACACGAGAGATTCCGCTGCACCATGCCTACGCTGCCACTGCAAGATTTGAGCGCCTGCGACAAGGAGGCCATTCACGATCCGGAGCTGATCCAGCCTTTCGGCGCCTTGCTCGCCCTGGAAATGCCCGACCTGCGCGTCACGAGGGCAAGCGAAAACATTGAGCAGCTGCTTGGCATCGCCGCAAGCGATGCGATAGGCCGTTCATTGCGGGACATCATTGGCGAAGAGCCTTTCGGCCGGCTCGCCGATGCCTTGCACGAAGGCGAATTGCATTCGGTATCGCCCATGTTCATGAATATTGCGGGACGCAAACATGCCTGCCATATGTATTACAACAGCACGGGAACCACGCTCATCGCCGAATTCGAAATGGAGGATGAGAAACTGCCGGTCCGCATCCCGCATCCCGGCTTGCTGGGCGAACTGCCGTTCGCAGCCATTCATGAATGCCGGAGCCATGAGGAACTGGCGCGGCTGCTGGCGAGAGAAGTGCGCCGGGTTACCGGCTTCGACCGCGTGATCGTCTATCGTTTCGACGAGGACTGGCATGGCGTCGTCATTGCCGAAGAGCGCAACGAGCGCTACAACCACTCCTTCCTCGGCCATCACTTCCCCGCGAGCGATATTCCCGTGCCTGCGAGAAAATTGTTTTCGCTGAATCGACTGCGCATGATCCCGGATGTCCGGTACACACCCGTGCCGTTGCTGCCGCATCCTCAGGCGGCCGGCAGTGCGCGTCTCGACATGACCTACTGCATGCTGCGCAATGTCGCGCCGGTACACCTGGAGTACCTGTCGAATATGGATGTCCGCGCTTCGCTCACCCTCTCGCTCATGTGCGGCGACAAGTTATGGGGCATGGTGACCTGCCACAACAGGAGCGCAGCCACCGTGCCGCTGCATGCAAGGCAGCATTGCAAGGTGCTGGGAGAGGTGGCCTCCTATGCCATTGCCGGCATTGCCCGCAATGAGCAAGTGCGCGAAGGCGACATGCGCAAGAATGAACTCAAGCGGGTGCAGGACATCTTTGCGGACAGCACGGACTTTCCCGAAGCAATTCGCAGCGCAAGTCCATCCATATTGAGAGCCGTCGACGCCGATGCGCTCGTCATCCGGCTGGAGGGACAGCTGTTCGAATTGGGCGCCACCGTGCCGCCGGCAGCCTATGAACTGGTGCGCCAGGCACTAGAAAGGGAACTGCGCGGCGGTCTCGCGTACAGCCGGAACATGTCTTCCCTCAATAGCGGCTTGGCTTCGGCCGCGCAGATTGCCAGCGGCGCCCTGTATTGCCGCCTCAATGAACACGGCGATTACCTGCTTGCCCTGCGTGCCGAAGTAATCGAAGCGCGCAAATGGGCAGGCAACCCCTACAAGCCCGTCGATCTGCCGGCAGGAGGCCGCCTGCATCCGCGCAAGTCCTTCGAGCTTTGGCAGGAATCGGTACGCGGCTATTCGAGGCGCTGGAACGGCGTCGATCTCGATGCCGCCAAGGAGTTGCGCCGCCTGCTGCTCGAACGCAGCGAGCAAATCGCACGCAAGGCGTTCGAGGGTGCATGGCAGCAGGAACGCGATCGCAGCAGCGACATTCTGGAAGCGATGGGAGAGGGGTTCCTGCTGGTCGATCGTGACTTCGCGATCGTGCGCATCAATGCGGAAGGCTTGCGCCTCACCGGAAAAAACGCCGACGATGTGCTCGGACGCAGGCTCTGGGATGTATGGCCGGACGCCAATGACTCGTTTTCCGGACAAGCCTACCGCCGTGCGATGGATGAGCGCGTCTCCCTTTCGATCGAGAAGGATATCGGCGACAGCCGGCAAGACCCGCTCTGGGTTCATATCCGCATCTATCCATCGACCGACGGACTGGCGCTGTTCTTCAGCGACATCAGCAAGCGCAAGAACATGGAAGCGGCGCTGCGCAGCATGAACGACACACTCGAGGAACGGGTTGCCGAGCGCACCGAAGAGCTGAAGCGGACCCATGAGCAACTACTGCAAAGCCAGAAGATGGAAGCGCTGGGGCAGCTCACCGGCGGAATCGCCCATGACTTCAACAACCTGCTGTCGAGCATCGTCAGCAGCCATGACATGCTGCGCCTGCGGCTGCAACAAGGCAATGTCCATGAACTGGAGCGCTATGTCGGTACGGCGTCGCGCGCAACCGAGCGCGCGGCGAACCTCACGCAGCGCCTGCTCTCCTTCGCGCGCAAGCAGGATTTGAAGGCAGCTCCTCTTGACGTCAATCTGCTGGTGGAAAGCGTTCGGGAACTGATCGAACAGGCGGTCGGTTCAGGCATGCGGATCGAACTGGCGACGGAAGACGACCTATGGACCACGCTGTGCGATGCCCACCAGCTTGAAAACGCCTTGCTCAACCTGGCGATCAACGCGCGCGACGCCATGCAGCAAGGCGGCACGATCTCAATCATCACGCGGAATGTGTCGCGCAACGAAGCGGCGGGCCTGGCCCCGGTGCGGCTTGCTCCAGGCGACTATATTCGCATCAGCGTATCCGATACCGGAACCGGCATGCCGCCGGAGGTTGCCGAGCGCGCCTTCGATCCCTTCTTCACGACCAAGCCGCCCGGCAAGGGCACCGGATTGGGGTTGTCGATGATCTACGGCTTCGCCAAGCAGTCGGGCGGCGCCATCGGCATTGATACCGCGGAAGGCAAGGGGACCACGGTGCATCTCTATCTGCCACGCCATTCCTCGGAGAAGGCGGAGAAGGCGGAGAAAACGGATAAGACGCAGAGAGGGCATGATCGGCAACGGTCGCAAGGTGGTTGAAGCCACCTTTTTCTTGTACGCGGTTTTCCGCACTGCGGCGTTTCCGCGCCATGTCCGGAGCAGCTCGAGGGCTACGGGAACGCTGGCGGTCCTGATCAGTCCATCCTGGACCCGGTCTGCCGCGACACGGCACTTACTCTCCAGGAGGCAACATGCTCAAATCAATGGGGTACGGCGCGACCAGCGCCAGCGAACCCTTAAGCCTGCTCAATTTCGAACGCCGCACGCCCGGACCGACGGACGTCCAGATCGAGATTCTCTATTGCGGTGTCTGCCATTCCGACCTGCACACCGCGCGCGACGAGTGGCATAACACCGTTTACCCGGTCGTGCCGGGGCACGAAATCATTGGCCGTGTCACCGCCGTCGGCAATGAAGTGGCACGCTTCAAGGTCGGCGACCTGGCTGGTGTCGGCTGCATGGTCGATTCCTGCCAGCATTGCCAGAGTTGTGCCGACGGACTCGAGCAATATTGCGAAAACGGTTTCGTCGGCACCTACAACGGCGAGGAAATGCATTCCGGAGGCATGACTTACGGCGGCTATGCCAATAACATCGTTGTCACCGAAAAATTCGTGCTGCGCATTTCCGACAAGCTTGATCCCGCCGCGGCGGCGCCGCTGCTGTGCGCCGGCATCACCACCTGGTCGCCGCTGCGCCACTGGAAGGTGGGCAAGGGACAGAAGGTCGGCATCGTCGGCCTTGGCGGACTAGGGCACATGGGGATCAAGCTGGCGCATGCGCTTGGCGCCCACGTGGTGCTGTTCACCACATCGCCCGACAAGCGCGAGGACGCAATCAGGCTTGGCGCCGACGAGGTCGTGGTATCGAAGAATGCAGATGAGATGGAGGCGCATGCCAATTCCTTCGACTTCATTCTCAATACCGTGGCTGCGGCGCACGATCTGGATGCCTTTCTCGTGCTGCTCAAGCGTGAAGGCACCATGACCCTGGTCGGCGCACCTTCGCATCCGCATCCCTCGCCGCAGGTCTTCAACCTGATCATGAAGCGCCGCCACCTGGCGGGGTCGCTGATCGGCGGAATCGCAGAGACGCAGGAAATGCTCGATTTCTGTGCCGAGCGCGGCATCGCATCCGACATCGAAATCATTCCTATCCAGCATATCAATGAGGCCTACGAACGCATGCTGAAAAGCGATGTGAAATACCGTTTCGTGATCGACATGGCGTCGTTGAAGCAGGAGCAGCCAGCATAGGAAGGAAATGAGGCATGTCTGCATGGCGGCATGCACGGCACGCGAGACATCGCTTCCGACCTGCGGCCATCAAGGGAGAAGCGGGCATCCGCAATATCGAAACCTCTGCATCGAACAGCGATCCAAGCAAAGCAGCAGGCACCTTCCCTGCCTGCCTTACCGGCGAGATTGCCATGCAGAAAACCATCGTTAAGTTTGTCCTGCCGCTGCTGATGCTGTCGGTGGCCATTCCGGAATCGGAAGCCAAGAGGATGGGCGGCGGCCGCTCGTCAGGTCGCCAGGTACAAGGCGTGCGCAAGGCGCCCCCGCCCCAGGCCGTTCGTCCCGCACAGCCTCAACGAAGCCAGCAAGCACAGCCAACGCAAACGCCACCGGCCCGGCCCGCTACACCCGACGGACGGGTCGTGCGCCCGCAGGTACCCCCGGCGTCTGCGCCAACACGAACCTTGCCGCGCGAGGCGGCCAGCCCCTGGGGTGGCATGCTGGGCGGAGCGCTGCTCGGTCTCGGACTCGGTTCGCTGATGTCTCGCGACGGTAACGCCGCAAGCCAGCAGAATCCGGAGGCGCAGCAGAATCAACAGACGCAGAGCAGCGGTAGCAGCGGCACCAGCAACAGCAACAGCGGCATGAGTGGTTCGGGAGAGGCCGGCAGCGGCGCTTCGGGCAACTATGCAAATGCGCCTGCCGGCGTGTCGGCCGCAAACCAGCAGACGGCCGGCACATTGCGTTCGTTGCTGCCGATTGGCCTGCTTGTACTCATCGTTTATTTTGCCGTTCGCAGGATGCGACGCAGAAACGGTTAATCCCGACCACCCGGATTTCCATACGGACGCACATCATGACCCCTCAAGAAAACCAGGCGCTGCAGCAACTCCTATCGCAACTTACGCGAATTCGCGGCGTGGAAAAGGATCCCGAAGCGGACCGCATGATCGCACAAGCGATCGCTCAGCAACCCGATGCCGCCTATCTGCTGATCCAGCGCACCATGATTCTCGAACAGGCACTCAATGCCGCCAAGGAGCAGATCAGCCAATTCCAATCGCAGGGCCGACAGGCTGCGCAAACCGCGACCGGCCGCAGCTTCCTCGATGCCAATGCCTGGGGTAACCATGCATCGGCTCCCGCGTCTGCCCAAAGGCCGGTGGAAACATCGGTGACCGGCCGTCCGCTGTCCAATCCCGCGCAGCCGCAATGGTCGAGCAACGGCATGGGCATGCAGCCCGGCATGGGAGCCATGCCCGGACGCAGGTCGAGCTTTCTTGGCGGCGGAGGCAGCATGCTGGGCACGATGGCGGCGACTGCGGCGGGCGTGGCCGGCGGCGCTTTCCTGTTTCATGGCATCGGCAACCTGCTGGGAAACAATACGCCTGGAGACAGCGAGTCGCTGGCTGACAAGACTCCCGCAGCCGAGACCGGGGGCAATGATTTGAACAATGCGGAGCCGGCGGGCAACCAGGAATTATCACTGGCGGACGACCACGGCACCGGCACTTTGGATGATTCGCTGATGAGCGACAGCAGCGGCTTCGACGGCGGTGGGTTCGATAGCGATTCCTATGAAGTCTGACTAGCGGAGCGAGTTGAAATTTTATTGAAGGCAAATGTGGCGAAATCGTGTCGAGACAAGGAAACAAGCACAGCAAGGCCGCGCCCTTGCAAGCATTTTGCGCGCAATGTTGACGCGGTATCGGCGCAATTCTTGTTCATCGGATTCTCGTTCATCGTTTGGCCAACCCATTTAACAATCGCACCACTAGGCTCTGCATCCTTTCGCCATTGATGCTGCCAGCGCGCCGGCGACGGCTTTCCTAATCCCATTCCGAGAACACCCTGTTTCTGCCGGCACGCTTGGCCTCATACAGCTTGCGGTCCGCGCGCTCGAAAAGTGCGGCGGTTGTTTCGCCTGCCGCATGGGTGGCAATGCCTCCGCTGACGCTGACCTGGATTAGACCGCGTGCGGTCATGACGCCCGACTGTGCGACCTGCTCCCGGATGCGCTCTCCGAGAATCGCAACCTCCTCCCGCACCGCGATACGCACGAAAACGGCGATTTCCTCTCCGCCGAAGCGGACCGCGAGATCTTCGGTGCGCACGCAGCCGCCGATCAGCTGCGCGACTCCTCGCAAGACATCGTCGCCCGTCATATGGCCGTGGGTGTCGTTGATGGACTTGAAACGATCAATGTCGAACAGCAGCAGCGAAAACCCGCGTTCCTGATGCCTTGCATGCGCATTGACCGCATCATGCAGCCACTCCTGCATGTACAGGCGGGTATAGAGTCCGGTTAGCGGATCCCTGATGGCTGCCTTCAGCAGCTTGGCCTGGAGCCGCAAGCGTTCGACAAGAAACCAGGCTCCCAGGAACAGGACAGCTGCCGCCAGCGCGGCAAGTCCGGTTTGACTGTTGACAGTGGACCGGTAGTCTTCCGCGTCGACATGCAAGTAGACACGCCCGCCGATCTCTCGCATGTCATAGGCCTTCTGCAGATAGGTCTTTTCTGGCAGCGCATCGAACTGGACGAAGCGCATGCCTGGTGCCACCATCGTTCCCACCTTCATGCCGAGCGGGAGGAATTCGCGGTCGCCATACTGCCGGCTCCGTCGTACCCGGGCCATGCGTTCCGGGTTGGCCGGCGCGATGGTCTTGTAGGTCCATGAACTGACGCCGCTCATCAGCAGAATGCCATTGGGGTCGGCAACCAGAGCAAGCCTTTCGCGCACCTTCCAGTCGTCCCACAACAACGCTTCGTAGTCCTTGAACGGCCATGAAACCTGAAGCGCCACGACACCGCGTATTGCACGGTCGATGACCACTGGCCTCGAAAGAAAATAACCCAGAGTCTGGCCGATAACGCTCACCCCGACGAATCGGCCGGTTTTTCCTGCGGCCGCATCCTGAAAATAGGGACGATAGGCGAGACTTTTGCCGACGCCGGCATCGCTCGAACGCCATTTGCTATCCGCGACTACCCTGCCCACCAAATCCATGACCCAGATCCTGTCGGCACCAAGGCTGGCGGCAGTTTCGGCCAGGGTCAGGTTGGCTTCCTGAAGTCTTGCGGGAGTCGGTTCCTGCAACGTGGCGCGGATCGCTGCGGCACTCGCCAGGGTTTCGGGCAGGACGTCATACTTTCCCAGCTTGTCGAGAAAATACAGTCTGGTCATACTATTGCGGCTATCGAGCGTACGCTCGACATTGCGCAGCGCATTGTCCTTGATCCGGAGATGAGCGAGTATAACGATGCCCACAAGGGCGATGGCCAGCAAGCCAAGCAAGGCGGTCCTGTGCCGGACACCGGGCAGCATTTTATTCATACGGCAAACAACCATGTTCCTCATCCAAGGCGCAGAACAGCATGCTGGTATGCATGTACCGATTGCCGGCAGTCTTGTGCGATTTCCTTAGCCAGTCCGTGTCGATGGCCGTTGATAAAATGCTGGCGCAAGAATCCGACGAGCATGCGCACCTTCAACCTGTTCGCGATAAATGTCGCGACTGCATCTGTAGTTCCATCACGCGTGGATTGGTCCGATTGCCGTCGTCGCGCAACGCACCGCGAATCAATGGAGAAACGCAGCAAATACGTAAGTCCCGCATCGACTCCGATTTTCTGCGCACCTGCCCGGCAAGTGAACTCAAGGTGGCTTGGAGTTTTGGAGCGCACTCATTCTCAAGCTATAACGTCCAATATGCCCTGCCAATACAACTGTGTTAAAAAATGCCCACCGCGAGGGTGGGCAAAAGGGGCTGGGACCCCTGGAGACAACCGGAAAAACCATTGGAACTTCACTTCGAGGCATTGAAGACGCCTAACCGTCAAGTTCGATATCTGGTGCTGCAAACTAATAAACACGGCATCTCGGATAACGTAATCACGTCTTGTATAAGACTGGATGCAGAAACATTTATGTCGATCAGCGAGCAAGCAGGAATATACGGCTGAAGACGAAAATTCTCTAATCGTAAATTGTTATCCGGCATATCATCGTTTCTGATAAAACTATCGTTCTATTTTATTTGGCCCCTTTGCCATTTCTTGTTCATGCGCCTATCTTGCAGGCGTTCCTGCACCATTTAGCGCATCTTCGCGATAGAAACCATCAAGAAATACGAGACTAACATGAGGCGTTGTATTTAAATCAGGAGAAATCATTAGCCGCGTACGTCGCACGCGCGAATGCTCAGTTCACGGGAACCTGTAACCGTTCGCCAGTAAAAACATATGAGCATCTTTAATTCACTCATTAGTCATTGAGAATTATTAAATTCCAATTAATTGAGGGGCCTCGACATCGTTATTTGCGCTTTAATTTTCCGCGAGGAAATTCATCATTGGATTATGTGAACAACGGTGGGAGGAAGTAGCTGAATACAAATTGATGCGGCATAAGCGTCCGCTTGGTTTAAACGTTTTCCGATAAGTTAATATTTTTATCTTTATCACGTTTTATGATTGGTAATTACTTGCATAGACTTTTATAGTCTCGGTGGGATTTCTTGAGCCGAACAGGGGGAAGTTGACGCGCATGGCCGTAGCTGTCCGCCATTTTTTGCCGTGATATTTTTTGCCGTGATTCCGCCGGCAATGCCGGTGTATGCAAAGCAGAGATTGGCAATTGATATAACTTGCGTTTCCGAACGCCCGCCTCGATAGAAATATGCGTGAACGCATGAGGAACGGCGCAGCGCCAGATATGACATGAAGCAAGAAATTCGCTCTGCGCCGCAGTATTTGCCTAAATAAAACCTGGAAATAGGGCTTCTGAAATGGCACCTGCAGGAGGTCGTCGATAAATGAGCTTGAGCGACTTTGCGAGGTCGCTGTCAGGGACCTGAGCTACTACATGCTCGGGCCACAGGTGCGGCGGTTTAAGTTTGCCGGCAGCGGTCTTGCCCGCCATGGCTTCGGCATTTGTATGGGCAGTGGTCAATCTCGCTGCCACGAATTGTAAAGTAATAGAAACGCCGCACGGCAAGCTGCATTGATTGCGCGGCAGGGCTCGGGATAGGCAGCGACATGCATTCATTGCGAGCGAAGGGACGCACACGATGACGCCTGAACCTGCGCCGATGCGAATTGTTCAGCCATGCCGACTTCCGTCGCGTCGATAAGAGGCAGGGCCTTCCGCGCGAGGCGCATATCCGGCATCACCGGGATGAGTTCGTCCTGCTGGAAATAAATTTTATTGCTTGCGAACCGGAAGCAGCAATTCGCCACTCAGAAGTGCGACTTGTAGCACGTGTGGTGCCAGATGAACGGGTCAGGTCATTCGCACGATTGAATGCGCATGAGCGGACCGAAGCGGACGCACCGCCAAGGCGGGGCGGTGAAGTTCGAAAATTGCCCGCATCGCGCGCCGCAGGAAGTTTACCAACCGAGACCGCGTGTTTGCGGCGTGAATGGACGTAACAGGAGAAAAGTCTCGTTTATGGAAATTTATCAACTCCGCACCTTTGTGACTGTGGCCAAGCTTGGCCACATTACCAAGGCGGCAGATGCCTTGCATGTCACTCAGCCTGCCGTCACGGGCCATATCAAGGCGCTGGAACAGGAACTGGGCATCGCTCTGTTCGAGCGAAGCCACGGCAGAATTTCGCTGACCAAGGCGGGTGAAATCCTGTTGCCGGAAGTGGAAAAAACGTTATATGCATTCAACACGACGCTAGTGCGGGCAAAGGAGATCAAGGGGGAAATTACAGGGCGCGTCATCGTCGGAACGGTGAGCGACCCGGATTTTCTGAGACTGGGGAGCTTTCTCAACGGACTGATGACCACCCTGCCGCTACTGGACATCAAGACAAAATCCGCCCACGCCATGGCGATCCTGGAGAGCGTGGCGACGAGAAAAATGACAGCCGGATTCCATATCGGTACCGTCACCAATCCGGATCTGGCCAGCCTTCCCTTGCGCAGCATACGATATCGGGTTGTCGCGCCGACCTCCTTCGCCGAACGCTTGCCGGGCTGCGGATGGGGCGATGTGGCAGCCATGCCATGGATCGGCGCCCCGGAAAAAAGCCACGTCCATCAGCTGCTGCTTTCACTCTTTGGACAGCACGGACTGTTGCCAAACATCGTGATGGAAACCGACGAGCTGATTTCACCCCACAGCCTGGTTCGCGCCGGGCTTGGATTTTCGCTGCTGCGCGAAGATCTTGCCCATGCAGCCGCGGCTCGCGGCGATATCGTCATCTGGAGCCACGCCAGCATCGGCACCCAGCTTTCCTTCGTGTACCGAGCCGACATGGATATCGAGCCCATGATCGTGGGCATGCTCGCCGTGCTGCAAAACACCTGGAACCTCGGAGAGTGCGCATCTTGAATGCAAACGCACGACGGCGAAATCCGATTTCCCTATGCAGGCTCAAACATGGACGTTCCCCTGTGCTTCGCGGCTCGTCTATCAACGGCCAGCCGTAATGCGATGAAATGTCGGCTTCAGTAAAGCCGGCAAACAGGGATTTAATCGGGACGCGCCGAAATTAAAGGTGCGCATGTGCGGTCGCATGCCGCAGCCTTAACTGCAATAACAAGCGCGGTACCATACCTTTGGGCTCCGCCGTGCTCCCGAACTCATCGGGGTGCGGGCACCTGGCTGTCGTGCTGGATATAAAGATCGCCAGACCGCTTCTTCATTGCCATGCAAGGCAGTCGCTCCGCGATGCCCGGCAGCGCGAATTTCGGGGCGGCGTGAAGGACGTCCTCGAGTCGTGTTTCTTCCTGTGCTTGCATGGCGCAATGCACGTGCTCGGGACAGATTCCGCATTCCGCGGCACGGATGAAGCGTTCTATCATGGCCACGTTCTCCACCGGGAAAGCACCGGCGGCCGAGCTTGAGCACAGCGTCAGTACATGCGCACCGCAGTGCAGCGCTGCCGCGGCGTCTTCGAGGATGGCACTGGGATCATGGGTAGCGTCGCCGCATTCCGTCAGTGCCTGCGTAGCAGCCACCAGCATCTTGCCTGTCGCGCTGCAATGCATGAACAGCTTCTTTTGCATACGGCAGAGCTCGGCCCAGGGCTGGCTCATGGCGAGGTCATGGCGCGCGAACAGGATTCCGTCCGCCATGGCAAGCGTTTCATTGATCGTTGCGAGTGCGGAGGAGTTGTCGAGTCTCGCCATCAATCGCGGCCGTGCTCCGACCAGGCTTCTGATTTCCGCAAATCCGACTGCACCGCACACCGCAGGCAATGCAAGCCAGTCCACGCCGAGGGCTGCCGCATAGACCGCATCAATACGGTCCTTTTCGGTTAATGCGCCGGGCCAGTCGCAGGAAGGCATGGTGACGCGTCTGGCATCCGAGACATAGCCGCCGGCCAGCACGATCGTTTCAACATGATCGAACCCCGCGGACATGACCAGAAGCCGCACGCCGCCGCCGTCAATGAAGATTTCATCGCCCGGGCGCATTTGCGCGAAGAATTCCGGTTGGGGCAAGGGAATGCGCCTGCGGTTGCCCGGCGCCGCATCGAGATCGAGGCGCAGACTTTCTCCGGCATGCAGGTTGACGAATCCTCCGATGACGAGCCCCAACCTGAAGCTGGCGCCTTGCAGGTCCGCCAGGATGGCGGCGGGACGCGAGGCGCCGGTGTCGAGGTCACGAATTGCCCGGTAGCGTTCACCATGCGCGCGAGGCGAACCATGGCCGAAATCAAGCCGGAAAATGTCCGTGCCGGCGTCATGCAGCTCAGCGATAACGTCCGGATGGCTGCTCGATGTCCCGAGAGTCGCCATGATCCCCGTCCGCCGTCTGCGGCTTCTCCCCCAGTGCTGCTGCATACGCTCCCTTTCTCGTTCCTGCAAGACTTCTTCCTGCCCTCTTCCTGCCCTCTTCCTGCCCTCTTCCTGTCCGGCTTCCTATCGGTTTTCGATAGGCTCCCGCTCGCTTCAGACCTCATTGCGCGCTTTTTCAGGATGTGCATGACATTTGCAGCGAGTCCCGCGGGCATGACGGTATGTGGCAAGCGCTTGCTTCCGGTTCCGTGAAATTTGACGTTTCGACTTTTCGGGCGGGTACGCCCTTTCCTGATTTTTCCGAAAGCGGAGCCGACTATAAAGATGTCGCCGCCAGGTGGCTAATCGCGAATTCTTATTTTTCGCATCACGCCTCGTTATGCGAACGTGGAAAGTTGGCCCGCACTTGTAGGACTGCCGTCGGCACAGGTGGAACTTTTTACACGGCATGCCACATATGGATGTGGCGGTTGCCTTTTCGAGACCATGCATCACGCGGCGGAATTGGCATGCGCAGACCC
Organism: Noviherbaspirillum album; assembly: GCF_035916955.1. NCBI lineage: Bacteria > Pseudomonadati > Pseudomonadota > Betaproteobacteria > Burkholderiales > Oxalobacteraceae > Noviherbaspirillum > Noviherbaspirillum album. The sequence continues at coordinate 35,284 of NZ_JAWIIV010000028.1, forward strand.
TGGATGCGGTGAGTTGCCGGCCATGGGCCTGTCCGGGACTGGTAAGGCGGCGTGCGCGGCATGACGCCAATCCAGCCAGGAGCCAAACGAGGAGGTCTGACAAGTGTTAGCCAAGCCGATCGCGGAATCCGAGCAGAGAAATAATGAATCAACAACATACTTATGCTGTAGCAGCAACTGACCTCGACTACACGCCGGATCGTGCATTCAATGAAGAGCTAGGGCGCCGATCAACGACGAATCCAGCCGAACACTCCGCCAGGCTGGTCTATCTGGTAAATAACAATCCTTTGCTGGCCAAGGATACGTCGCTGCAGTTGGCCTCCTACGGATATCGCGTCGTAACGCTTGATAGCATGGCGCACCTCGCCGAGCACCTTCCTGTTGTCCCGGTCAATCCAGTATTGATCGATATCTGCGGCCATAACATCGATGAACTGACACTCCTTGAGATTGCAAGAATCCGGACTCTCTGCCAGAACAGGTTGCCCGTGCTGATGCTGTTATCGCATGCTCACATGGAACTGCGCCTGAAAGCGGCTCACGCAGGCATCGATGCATGTTTCATCAAGCCTCTGGATATACATGCGTTGGTGGATTATCTCGACAAGCTCAATCCGGTGCAGGAACAGGCAGCTTATCGTTTGCTTGTTATCGGCAACGACCCGCACCGGTCCGCTGCCTATGCCGATGCATTCCATGCCGCCGGCATGGATGTCACGCTGCTTCTGAAGCCTCTCGACATGTTCAGCGCCCTCGGAGAGAGCCGGCCCGAACTGGTGGTCATGGACGTGGAAACGCCGGGATGCGGCGGTGTCGAGCTGACTTCGCTGATCCGGCAAAGCAAAACCTTCGTGGACCTGCCTATCGTCCTTCTCAATTCGCAAGCGTCGCAGCAGGCTTGGCGGGACGCGATACGCTGCGGGGCGGACGATCTCTTCCCGCGTTCGATGCCGCATGGAGAGCTGATAAAAGCGGTATCGGTACGCATCGAGCGGTACCGGTCCCTGCAAGCGCTGATCATGCGTGACGGACTGACCGGACTGTACAATCATGCCGCGCTGCAGGAGCAAGCCGAACGCGAATTAACTCGCAGCAAGCGGCGCGGAGACCCGCTCACGCTCGCGATGATCGACCTGGATTGCTTCAAGCAGATCAATGACACCTATGGCCATCCTGTCGGCGACCAGGTGTTGCGCGCCGCGGCGCGCCTGCTTCAGCGCCGGCTGCGCAACGTCGACGTCGTCGGACGTTACGGCGGCGAGGAATTCGCCGTTCTCCTGCCGGCAACCGATGCCGATGCCGCGGCCCGCGTACTTGATGAAATCCGCATGGCCTTCCAAGTCATCAGGCACAAGACCGACGACACTGAATTTTGCGCCACGTTCTCCGTGGGACTCGCGCAGTTCGGCAAGGGCAGTGGCTGCGCGAATGCAGCCGACCTGTTCATAGCCGCCGACCACGCGCTCTACCGTGCCAAGCACGGCGGCCGCAATCGTGTCGAAATCGCTTCCGGCGATGCCTGATCCGCTTCGCCTCGGGCACCCGGTCTGTCGTATTTACACGCCGACGCGTTCCTCTTTTTCAATTTCGATCAGCCGGAACGGCGGGCGGTCCGGATAGGCGCGCTGCAGCAAGGGCCGCGCGACGTTATACACCGGTATGCCGTTGACGGTGCTGCCCTCGGGCGTGCCCCGGTGCGCGTGACCATGCACGACCGAATGGACCGGATAATGGATCAGCGGATCCTCCAGCCGGCTTGTGCCGAGAAACGGAAAAATTTCCAACGGTTCGCCGCGCACCGTGCCTTCGATCGGCGAGTAGTGCAACATGGCAATCCGATGCCGGGTCCGCAATTTGGCGAGAGCGGTTTCGAGCTTCAAGGCTTCCTGTATCGCTTCATTGACAAATGCCTTGATGACGGGCTCTCCCCATGGCCCCAGCGCCCCGCGGCCATACCCTCCGGCGAATCCCTTGGTGCCCGCAATGCCGATGCCAAGCACTTCGCAGGCTTCGCCGTCGAGCACCTTGACACCGCCATCGCAGAGAATGCGCTGCACCTGGTCCTGCTGCCCGGATTCAACATCATGGTTGCCGAGCACGGCAACGATGGGGATTTTCAATTCAGAGAGCTCTTCCGCCAGGATATGCGCTTCTTCCGGCAAGCCGTAGTCGGTCAGATCGCCGCAAAGCAGCAGCATATCCGCCGCTTCGGACACCTGCGAAAAGAAACTGCGCAAGGTACCGCCGGACTCCTTGGTGCAATGCAAGTCGCCGACAGCGGCCACCCGAACTTTTTCTGATGAACTCATATCGTCCCTCGATTCGAAATTGTTAACATGGATCGATGCATATCGCCGGCAGTCGTTCCCGGATTCTCTCGCGATCGGGAAATGTTCCCTCAAGCGGAGTGACCGCATTTTCATGGCATAAGTTTTGCTGGAATTCGCATATTCAACCGCTTTGATACCGGATATGCAGACACCTCTTACTCAGACCGTAAGTGAAGACGATACAGCGTCCGCCTTCTATCAGGACATGCTGAGAAGCCTTATTGCCGCAGAAATACCCTTCATGGTCGGCGGAGCCTATGCGTTTTCGCATTTCACCGGGATCACCCGGCCCACAAAGGATCTGGATCTGTTTATCCTGCGCAACGACTTCGAGCGCCTCACGGAATCCATGAAACCCTATGGCTACGAAACGGAGCTGACGTATCCGCATTGGCTGGGGAAGATCCACAGCGGCGAACATTTCGTCGACCTGATCTTTAGTTCCGGCAATGGCATCGCGGAAGTCGACCAGAACTGGTTCAGGCATGCGGTACCGGCCGAAGTGCTCGGCGTGCCGGTACTGATCTGTCCGATCGAGGAAACCATCTGGTCCAAGGCCTTCATCATGGAAAGGGAACGGTTCGACGGCGCCGACATTGCTCATCTGATACGAACCGGCAGTGCGGGAATGGACTGGCAGCGCCTGCTGCAACGATTCGACCCGCATTGGCGTTTGCTATTCAGCCACCTTGTGCTATTCGGCTTCGTCTATCCCGACCATCACAACCTGGTTCCGCACTGGCTGATGAATACGCTGATGGAAAGATTGCGCGCGGAGATGGAATCCGGTCCCGCGGCGGAACATGTCTGCCAGGGGACGCTGCTGTCCCGCGCCCAGTACCTGCCGGATATCGAACGCTGGGGATATCGCGACGCCCGCCTTCTTCCGCCCGGCACCATGACGGCCGAAGATGCGGAAAGCTGGACGGAGGCCATAGAGGGACGCGGCGACAAGCAGGATTGAAGATAACCGCCAGGCCCGAAGCCAAGCCCCCGGAGCTTAGCTTGCGCCCTCGCCTGCGGTTTGCTTTGCGCGTGCTTCCGTAAGCAGGTAGAGCAACAGCGCGATCACCAGCGGCAGCAGGTAATAGATCGCCCGATAGGCCAGCAAACCGGCCAGCATGTCGTTGCGCGACATATCGCCGGCAAGCAGGGCGATGAATACGGCTTCCAATACCCCCAGCCCGGCCGGTACGTGCGTGATCACGCCCGCGACTGCCGCCACCAGAAGCACCGCGAGCACCGCGGGATAGGCCAGCTTCTGTTCGAGCAGGAAGTAGATGGCGCCACTGATGAGCATCCAGTTGACCGAGGAAACGCCCAGCTGCAGCAAGGCGACCCGCAGGGGCGGCAAGGTAATTTCCTTGCCGCGCACGCTCCAGCTGCGCCGCCTGGAGAACGCGCAGAGCGCCACGTAGGCCATCGCTGCCAGAAACAGCACGAAACCGAGTATGCGCAACGCCGACTGATCGATCTTCCAGTCTTTCGGAATGTCTATCGGATTGAGCCAGAACGACAATCCGGCCAGCAGCAGGTATCCCAGCCAGTTGGTGATCATGCTCATCAAGAGCACACGCGTGATGACTTCGGTGTCCAGGCCCAGGCGCGAGTAAAGACGATAGCGGAACGCCACCCCGCCGATCAGGGACCCGAAATTCAGGTTGAAGGCATAGCTGATGAAGTTGACGGTCATTACCTTCGGAACGGGCAGCCCGTGGCCGGTTGCCTGGCGCCCGAACAGATCGAAGCAGCTGTACAGCAGATGACTGAGCGCGGCCAGCGCGCCTGCAATCAGCAAGCCTTCCAGCGGCCGCTGCTGCAAGGCGGAAAACACCTTGTCCCACTCGATGGAGCGCGCCTGCGTGAATAGCAGATAGGCGACTGCGGCAAAAAAGGCGATCTTCGCCAGGCGCTTGAGCCACTGCCACCACGCTTTGCCGGCAAGCCCGGCGGGCCGATCGGTGTCCTTGCTGGCGGATGTGCCCTGCCTCCTCGTTTCGGTCCTCATGTGCGCGCCGTTTCGGTAACGCGGTCGGTGTCCTTGTGCTGCGCAGCCGGGCTGGCGCCCGATTGAGAGAGCACGGTGAGCCTGGGCGCATGCGCCGGAAGCCAGCCCGCCCAGTCGGGGTATCGACGCAGTATGTGATAAAGAAAGAAGCCCCGCACCCGGCGCCACCAGTTGGACTCCTGCAGTTCCTCCGCGTGTATTTCCTTGCAGCTGTGCCGCATCAGGTAACTCAGTTTTTCATAGAGTCCATGGTTGAAATCGCGGTCATGGATGAAGACGTTGGCCTCGAGGTTGAGCGCCAGGCTGAGCGGATCAAGATTGCTTGATCCAACGGTCGCCCATTCATCATCGACCAGCGCCACCTTGCCGTGCAGGGGTCGCTCGCAGTATTCGTAGATGCGCACGCCCGCGCGCAGCAGGTGCGAATAGAGCATGCTGGCACCGAACTTGACAATGGGCATGTCGGGCATGCCCTGCAGGATGAGGACGACCTCAACGCCGCGCCGGGCTGCCTTGCGCAGCTCCTTGAGCAGCCGGTAGCCCGGAAAGAAATAGGCATTGGCGATGATCACCCGCTTTTTCGCAAGCCGGATGCCGAGGCGGTACTGGCGTTCGATATCGTTGCGATGACGGTGATTGTCGCGCCACAGGAAAAGGGCCTCTGCCCGTCCGGCAATGGGCACCTGTTCCAGTGGCGGCGCCTTTCTGAAGCGCCAGCGCCAGCGGCTCTTGTCAACGGTCATGGCCGCATGGGCAAAACGGCGGATGGTGGCGACGATCGGTCCTTCGATTTCGACCGAGTAGTCCTGCTTGGCTTCGGGACCGAAGTCAAGCAAATGATCTGCCGAATAATTGATGCCCCCGATAAAAGCCCGCTCGCAATCCACCACGACAATCTTGCGATGCATGCGGCGGAAAACATTGGTGCGCTGGCCGAGCAGCCGCATGCCGGGATCGAAGACATGGACGCGCACGCCGGCGTCGGTCAGGCTGGAAATGTACTCGTCCGACAGGTCCGGAGAACCAAATCCATCGATGGTGATATCGATGCAAGCACCGCGGCGGGCAGCCGCAAGCAGCGCGTCGCGCAGCGCCAGGCCTACCTTGTCTTCATAGAGAATGAAGGTTTCAAGCACCACCTCCTTGCGCGCGTTGGCAATGACTTCGAAGACGCGCGGAAAGAACTCTTCCCCGTTTTCCAGCAAGGTGAATTTATTGCCTTTGATCCACTGTTGAGCCACTGCGCAACCTCCTGATGAACTATTGTCATAAATATCAGAATCGCTACACGGCGTTTTGATCTTTACCGTCGAAAAGTGTTTTATCCCGTCCGGAGGCGATCGGGTGCTTGCAATTCAGCGAAATCAAAACAAACTGTGTAGACGGCTCAGGACCGGCTTGGGCATTTTTCAACAGTTACCGCATTGCGCGACTCAAGGTGCGGGAATTCGCCACAGAGGACGATATGAAATCAACATTCCATGAGTTGGAACTGGGAAAGGCAGTACTTCAAAACTCCACCGACATCGGCAATGAACAGCTGATCGTGACTTTACAACCCGACAACAAGGCACCGGTGCAGATTCAGATCAGGCAGAACACGGAGGGAAGCAGCACGACGTCGAGCTCGATCGGCATCAGCCAGCACGGTTTGCAGCAACTCGTTCATTGGCTGCGCGAAGAAGGTGCCGTATCTTGAACCAGCTTGGTGTGTGGACTGACCGAGTTTGTTAGCAGGCTGAGCCAATTCGCGCGGTCGAGGCACTGCAGAAAGCTGGGGGACAGGAAGGCTTAGGTTTGCAGATTTGGCAGACGCTGCCGATATTGTTGCATTGTCCGCCATCGAAGTGTGCCTGTCGGCACGGACACACTTCTTCTTGTGTTTGAACCGGGCAATACTGAAGCATGACGACTGTCAGCCGCAATGCACGCGCCTCACTGCAAAAAGCCGGAAGGTTGCGGAACCGGAAAGCCGATCAAATATTGTAATAATCGAGCGCCATCTTGGCGGATTCGGCAACATCGGCGCCAAGCGGCGCCAGCTCGGGACTTTCGTCTTTCGGCAAAGCACGCTTCTTGCCTTCCGTGCCCGCCAGCGCGGCAAGCTGCTTTCTCACATAGCGGGCCAGCGATACCCGTTTACCCGATGGCGTCAGCGGCATCTTGCCGTGGTACCAGAAACCGTCTTCAAATACGATCTTGAATTCGCATTGATCGGCATCCGACTGCAAGGAATTGGCGGCCCATCCCTCGAGGACCGTGTTTGCCGCCTCGACGGAGGAAACGCGGGCTTCGGAAGCCAGTCCGCTCAAACGATGGATAAAGATCCGTGATACATCCACTTTCTCGCAAAGATCACTGCTCATAGCTGCATCCGTTAAAAACTGTAGCCGACAAATTGAGGGTGCATAGGCCGTTCTTCAAGACGTCAGGGCCTTCCTGCGACGAATATTTTTCAGGACGGCGATGGTTCCGATGGGGTTGACTACGTCGACTGCATCGGCCAAGCGGCCATGGCAAATATTCAAGGACGCCTCTCTGCCCGCGCATGCCTGCGCCGGTGCGGGACTTACCCGCGGTTGCGTTGCCGGGCTGACCGGCAGGGTGACGCGGTAGTACCGCAAAAAAAAGCCCGGCAGCCGATCGGCTGCGGGCCAATCCAATTCAAGAAGAGTTGGAGGAGACACGCGCATACTACTACCAGGAATCTTGCCGGTCTGCTTTCGATTCGTGATAGGAGATATATGAAATAGTAATGTCATGACATTGTTTGGAATGACTTGGCAAACGCCGAACTTTATCGGGCGGTTTCAAGCGGCGCTCGCGCCCCGCTTCCAGCAGCCGGCTTGCTCCGGCTTTCGAGCAAGGCTGCCGTATCGCGTGCGCCCATGGCGTGCGCGGCGGCCAGCGCGGTCATGCCCTTCGCATCCTGTGCATGGGCATCCGCGCCACGGGCAAGCAGCAGCTCCACCACGTCCACGCGATTGAACATGGCTGCCAGCATGAGCGACGTCTTTCCATCCGGCGCGGCGCCTTCCACGCTTGCGCCGTGATCGAGAAGCAGCCGCACCATGGCAAGATCGCCCTTGTAGGCGGCACCGGCCAATGGAGTCTGTCCCATGTCGTTTCGCAGCTCGGTGTCGCCGCCATGCTCCAGCAAGGCTTGGGCCGTGTCGAAGTGGCCGTGGTAGCTGGCCAGCATGAGCAGACTGTCGCCGCGCTGGTTGCACAGGTTGGCGGGCAGTCCGCGTTCCAGCAGCGGCTTCAACCGGTCCGCGTGACCACTGCGGACCAGTTCGAAGACCTGCTGGGCGAATTCCAGTGTCTCGCGGTCCATGCCTTCAGGCACGCCACGCTGCATGCCGGCCGCATTTTCTCCCATGGGATTTCCTTTCGGTGCCGAACTACGGCGGGCATGTCCTGCTCAGGATATGCCTGCAGATTGGATTGCCGCTCGTGTTATGCGGCTTCACACTATTTGGCGGAAGCGGTCTCCTGCACTGATGCAGACGTTTCCTGCTTCCCGCTGGTATAGGTCGGCCCCACGCGGCGCTCATGCGGCGCCGGCTTGCCGGGCAATGGCGGCAGTGCCTTGGCCCGTTCCAGATCGATGCCGGCAACTTCTGCAACCCGGCGGCCGTAGTCTTCGTCGCAATGCCAGAGATGCCACACCATGCGCAGCTGGATCGGCTCCGGGCATTGCTTCAGGTCGCCGCCCACATTCGCCACAAGTTCGTCGCGCTCCCAGTCCTCGAAAGTCCGGTAGCGGTCACCGGCCTGCCGGTAATCGTCGGACGTTTGCGTCGTCTGGTAGCGGCCGAGGTGGCCTTCGACCCACTGGTGGTAATCCTTCGCCGGCTTCGGCGCCTCCTGCAGGCCGCCAAGGGAACTGGGCTCGTAATTGATGTGCTTGTTGGCGCCGCTGTCGTCGACGTAATACGCCATCTGCGCATCGCGCTGGTTGGTCCTTGCACGCGCCTTTTCCTGCGGCGCATTGATCGGCAACTGCAGGTAATTGGGCCCTACCCGGTAACGCTGGGTATCGGAATAGGACAAGGTTCGTCCCTGCAGCATCTTGTCGTCCGAAAAATCGACTCCATCCACCAGCACGCCGGTGCCGAACGCGGATTGCTCGGTCTCGGCGAATACATTGTCCGGATTCCGATCGAGCACCATGCGACCGACCGGCAGCAGCGGGAACCGGTCCTCCGGCCAGCGCTTGGTATCGTCGAGCGGATCGAAATCCAGTTCCGGATGTTCGCCATCGGCCATGATCTGCACGCAGAATTCCCACTCCGGGAAGTCGCCTCGGTCGATCGCGTCGTACAGATCCTTGGTCGCATGGCCTACGTCCTGCGCCTGGATTTCCGCCGCCTGTGCCGCAGTGAGATTGCGCACGCCCTGCTTCGGCTGCCAGTGGAACTTCACCAGGTGGGCAACGCCTTCATCATTGACCAGCTTGTAGGTATTCACGCCGGCGCCTTCCATTTCGCGATAGTTGGCCGGTATGCCCCACGGGCTCTTGACCCAGGTGACCATATGCAGGGTTTCGGGCGACTGGGAAACGAAGTCGTAGAAGCGCCAGGGTTCCTGGCGGTTGGTTACCGGATCGGGCTTGAACGCATGGATCATGTCGGGAAACTTGATCGCATCGCGGATGAAGAAGATTTTCAGGTTGTTGCCGACCAGGTCCCAATTGCCGTCCACGGTTTTCAGCTTGACCGCGAAGCCGCGGGGATCGCGGGCCGTCTCGGGAGAATCCTTGCTGCCGATAACAGTGGAAAAGCGCACGAACACCGGAGTTCGCACGCCGGTCTGGGTCAGAACCTTGGCACGGGTATATTTTCCGGCAGGATCGTTGCCGATCTTGCCATAGGCCTCGAAGTAGCCGTGTGCCCCGGTGCCGCGGGCATGAACAACGCGCTCGGGAATGCGCTCACGGTCGAAATGGGTGATTTTTTCGAGGAACTGGTAATTTTCCAGCGTTGCCGGGCCACGCTCGCCAACGGAACGCAGCGACTGATTGTCGCTCACAGGATGACCCTGGCGGGTAGTCAGGGTAGGACGCTCGTTGCTCATGATGATCCTTTCATGCACCCTCTCGTAGAGGAATTCATTTGAGAGGCTTGCGAAATTCGTTGCATAAAATTCAATGCTTTTGCTGCCATGCCGGCTTTTGCTTGATGAGGGCGGCATGTCGGGCGCCTGTTGCGGGTCTCAAACCAGCGGCGCCTTAACAACGGTTCAGCGATATAGAGAAATCCACAACGAGGTGGTTCCGGCAAAACATGGAAATCAACCGGTTTTCGATGCTGCACCAAGGTAAGGAGGCTAGAATCCTGCAATCGCTTTTCGGAACATGAGCAAGCGGCACGCTCATTTGCGGACCTGCATCGGACATATCGCTGCACCACCCTACAACAACTCGATTTTCATCATGGCGACAACCACCAACACGACAGAACCGCTGCAACCCCTGGACATGATCATCTTCGGCGGAGGCGGCGACCTTGCCGTTCGCAAGTTGCTGCCCGCGCTTTACATGGCGCATCTACATGGCAACCTGCCGCCTTCGACGCGCATCATCGCCGTCGGCAGGCATGTCTACGACCGGGCGAGCTATATCGAGTTCGTCCAGGAGCGATCGCAGTCGTTCATTGAAGCGAAGAATCTCGAAGCCAAGGCATGGCAGGAATTTCTCGGCCTGCTCCACTATGTGGCGCTAGACGCCACCAACGGCGCAACGTATGCCGATCTGGCGCGCGCCTCGCGCCAGGGGGTGGAACGGGTGTTTTACCTCGCCACCGCGCCGACGATATTCATGAACATTTGCGAAAACCTGGCGGCCAGCGGCCTGGTCGACCAGCACAGCCGAGTCGTGCTGGAAAAGCCGCTCGGCCACGATCTCGAATCGGCACGCGAAATCAATCTCGCGGTGGGCAAGTATTTCAATGAGTCGCAGATTTACCGCATCGACCATTATCTCGGCAAGGAAACCGTGCAGAACCTGATGGTGCTGCGTTTTGGAAACGGCATCCTGGAACCGTTGTGGCGGGCACCGAACATCCGCAGCGTGCAGATCACGGTAGCCGAAACCGTCGGGGTCGGCAGCCGGGCGGGCTTCTACGACGGCACCGGCGCCCTGCGCGACATGGTGCAGAACCACCTGCTCCAGCTGCTGTGCATCATTGCCATGGAGCCGCCGGTATCCCTCGACCCCGATGCGGTTCGTGATGAAAAGCTCAAGGTGCTGCGCTCACTGCGCCGCATGCGCCTGGGCGATATCGCGCGCGATACCGTGCGCGGACAGTACTCCACCGGCGCCGTCAATGGCGAAGCCGTGAAGGCGTATCGCGACGAAGCCGATGTGCCGGCGGACAGCCGGACGGAAACCTTCGTCGCGCTGCGTACCTATGTCGATACCTGGCGCTGGGCCAACGTGCCGTTCTTCCTGCGCACCGGCAAGCGCATGCAAAAACGCATGTCACAGATTGTGATCGAATTCGCCAATCCTCCGTTTTCAATTTTCCCGGACGCACCGCGCACCACGGCCAACCGCCTTGTGATTCATCTGCAACCCGAGGAATCGATCCAGCTGCAGTTGATGGCCAAGCAGCCGGGTAGCGGCATGCAAATGCTTCCGGTCAGCCTCAATCTCGACCTGCAGTCGGCATTTTCGCAGCGCCGCGCGGAAGCCTATGAACGTTTGCTGATCGATGTGGTGCGCGGAAGGTTGACACACTTCATGCGACGCGACGAACTGGAAGCGGCATGGTCATGGGCCGACCCCATCCTGGAAGGATGGCAGGAGCTTGCCGAACGCCCTCTTCCCTATACCGCCGGCAGCTGGGGCCCGGATGCCTCGGCAGCGCTGCTTGCGCGAGAAGGGTTTAACTGGATCGAATAGGGGTAAATAAGGGAAATGGCGGCAAAGCCGAAAGCCGGTGAGGCTTGCTGCCGCCCATCCAGGGAGATTGAACATTAAACATCGGCAGCGTATCCTCAGCGAATCGCATCAAGCGCATCAATCTCTGCGGCGGCCCAGGCGACAAACTGCTTTACGCGCTGCTTGAGCGCCGCCAGCTCTCCGTCTTCCTCCGACGCCTGCATGCAGCTGAGCATCAGTGTCCAACCGGTGCCCGTTTGTACCAGGTTTTCCAATATCGGACGCCGGTTCTGCATCATGCGGATCTTGAAATCGTCCATCATCGGCAATTGAAGGTCGACCGATTTCCTCCACATGTCCAGCATTTCATCAAGCCGTTCCACATCCATCTCGACTTTCATTGCATCCTCCCTTCAGGTGTTTTTTCATTCGTGCTTCAGGCGATGACGACGCTGCCCAGGCCCACTCAAGCGTTCTCGATCTTTCCCGTGCCTTCGCGCGCATCCTTTCAATAATTCCGCAGGCTCCAAGGATTTTCCGATCGGGCAATGAGGAAGCAGATTCGGCATATCATTTCCTGCATGCCATTCTGCAGCCCCGTGGGAATACTTTGACTATTGCCATGTCCAAGAATTTAACGCGGCTTCTTTCCTTCATGCATGCCTACACATCACTACTACACAAAATACATAACGTTGCGAGAAAGCTTCACGGCAATGTCGTGCCTGCTTCTCCTGCTTGCGTCATTGCTCTGGGCTGGCATGGCCTGGGGACAGCAGGCCGAAAGCCAGGCAGATGATATCGAAATTGCGGTCCGCAAAGAGGGCGCGACGGTGATTGTGGATGTCGGCATGCCGGTCAAGGCCAGCCTGCGCAGCGCCTGGGAGGTCTTGACCGACTATGATCATATGGCGGAATTTTTTCCCAACCTCGATTCGAGCAAGGTGGTCGAACAGCAAGGCAACAGGCTGCGCATCGAACAGACCGGGAAGGTCGCCTATGGGCCGCTTTCCTTTCCCTTCGAATCCGTGCGCGAGATCGTGCTCACGCCGTATTCGAAGGTCCATTCGAAAGCTGTCGCAGGCACCATCAAGCATGGCGAGGCGATCACACGCCTGGTATCCGAAGGCAGTACGACGCGCATTTTTTACCACAGCGAGTCCGTTCCCAATACCTGGGTGCCGCCCGGCATCGGACCGAACCTGATCGCAGGACGCACCAGGGAACAGTTCGCCAGCTTGCGCGAAGAAATACTCCGACGCGCGAACCGGGAACGGCCCGCAATGGCGGAAACGGGAGAAACGCCAGGAAAAGCGAATGGAAATAGCAGTGCTGCATCGGGCACCTCGGCCGGGGCATCCGGCGATGCCGGGCGGGGGCGAGCCGAAAGCAGCGAGGGCGTCAAATAGTCAAGGATGCAACTTGGCATGCCCATCCATAGGATGATAGGCGGCCCCACGCCGCCGACCCCCTAAGCCTGAACGAACGCACGGAAGGGAAATAGTAGGCCGGTCTGGGGCCCGGGCCCTGATTACGAAATAAGCACCGGCATGAAAAAGCCAACCGGCACGGCGGTTGGCTTGGTTGCTCGACTCAGCGGCGCGGCACTGCCATGCGTCATATACATAGGCTATGCGACGGAAAAGTATCGAGGCATGCCGGCGCGGAATGCCCTCAACACATTTATGATGCCTGCTCGGTCGCCCTGGAAAAGGATCCGACCAAACCGGCGAGTTTCATGCGCTTTTCCACATCTTCTGCGCATTCCTTGCTGCAGAAAGCGGCGCCAGGCCTGGCAGGGTCGCCGCAGTCATTGAAACAGCCGCCATCGGCGCGTGCCGCAATCTGCGCTCCCGCACTTTGCCGGCCTTTGGCAATAATCGCTTCAAGCATTTTTTGTTCATTTTCGCTTGCTACATCTGCTTCGTCGGCCATCCGAACTCCTACAAAAGTTAATCATCACCAAGACTTGCGTCCGGGAAGGTCTTGGATACAAACACCTGTCTTGGGTTCCGGCGTCACACCGGATTAATCCGCTTTTTCCGCATCCGATGCTACGGCCTCCATCGGGTCAAGATAGCGCTCCAGCAAGTCGAAAAACTGGCTATAGAACTGCTTGGCAGGAATCGTCTCGCTCGCCACCTTGACTAGGGCATCGTCCGAACTTCCGAAAGGCAGGGATATCGAGCCCAGGGCTCCCACGCCAAGGCTCGCCGAATTGGTGCTCCTTCTCAACGTATAACGGTCCCGCACCGCATTGGCGAATGCGGTCGCGCTATTGCTGCCCTGGTTATTCGGCGCGCAGGTGACATGAAATTCAATCTGTACATGAACATCCGCTTCCGGCTGAAAATACTTGCGTCCCTTGACTGCCGCATCATTGGCTTCGCTGATCACGTAGCCTTGGCTCAGCAAGGCACGCCGCGCCGCTTCACATGTCTGGCGCTCGGTGCCCGGAAAACTCTGGGTGAAGGCCGCAGAGGACAGGAATTCCTCGGGCTGACCACTTGCCGACACCTGCGCTTGCATGGACGGCAACGTGGAACACGCCGACAGTCCGATGCATGACAAGGCAATCAGCATGACGGCAAGCCGCCGGATATTAATCAAAGTCATCATGCGAATCTGCAAACAAATCTCCTGCCGGTCGGTGAGTCGTCGCCCTCGCCAGCGGACCCGGCGACAAATCCGGGAAGTCATCAACGGCAAGTTTTCCGGTTTCCGCCGGCGCTTCTGCCGCCCGGAAGTATAGCGACAATCCGGAAAGATGACGCACAATTGCAGATGGGGAATCATTTTTCCATCAATGGACTGACCAGGCACCGCGATTACCAAACAGCAAGCGGCCGCGGGGTGAAGCCATCCACGATAAGCGATCTTCGCGGGCAGAACCTCGGATCAATCGTGCAATCCAATCCATTGCCTGTTTTATCTTTACCCAGGGCTTGGAAGCCGCCCTGGTCATCAACTGGATCAGGAGCCCTCATGAGCAAACCTTCAGCCCCCGACTTGCCGGCGGCATCGATTAAAAACCCTGGCGACCAGGCGGCGCCGGGAACGGAACAGACCGGAGAGAACACCTGCCCCGTCTGCCAAGGAAACGGGCGCTTGCCCGATGCCGCAATGTGTGCCAACTGCGGCGGCAGCGGAATCGTGATCGAAACCGTCGGCGATGCCTGAAACGAAGCTTCGGCTTTTACATGAACAGTCATGAGCAATCGCTCATGGCCCCGCGGACCTGAAGCCGACTCGTATCGAGGAAGTCCGGCCTAGCGGCAATAGCGGATGCCAGGTTTCAGTTCCTCGTACATCAGGTATTCCGTTTCCCGCATGCCAAGGAAATAATAAGTTTTTTGCGCGCCCCGGTTTTCCTTTTCCACATAAAGCCGGAAACCGCAGACTGCCGCATCGGCGGCAGCGGCAGCCTTCACGAACTCGTACAGACGGGAATAGATCCCCTTGCGCCGCCATTCCGGCCGCACATAAACGCTCTGTATCCACCAGAAGACGCCGTTGCGCCAGTCGCTCCATTCCGTCGTGACCAGCAGCGAGGCCACGATACGGTCGCCGGCTTCAGCAACAAGATAGTATCCAAGGGAGGTATTTCCGATCAGCCCTCGGACCCCGGCGGCAATCACTTCCGGCAGCAATTCCTTGCCTTCCGTTTCCCGGGCCATTGCGATGTTGAATGCGGCAATGGCATCGGCATCGCGGACCTCCCCGCGGCGTATGAGTATGTCTTGTGGCATGGCTACTTTTCCGGCGTATTGGCAACGCGGGCAAGTTTAGCAAAGCCGGTTGGTCGATGTTTCATGCGCCGCCGCCGGGACGAAGCCAAAATCAAACCGACGGGCACACCGAAAGGCAATACTTGAAGGATGCGGCGCCGCTGAAGGCGTGCGGCTGCCTTCAGCGACATTTGAATGGAAACTCAGGGGTTGAGCTTCCAGTTGCCATTCTCGACGGTAAGCATCACGCGCGCATTGTCTTCCAGTCCAAAATGATCTTTTGTCGTGTAACGGATAACGCCCTGCGTGATCGGAATGCCCTTGGTCGACTCCAGCGCCTCTTTCAATGCGGCACGAAACTCAGGCGTGCCCGGCTTGCCCTTCTTCAATGCTTCCGGAACGATGGACTGCAGCAGCAGGTGTGCATCGTAGCCATGGGCGGCGAACTGGTTGCGGCTTCCGGCTCCGAACTGCTTTTCATAACGCTCGACGAACTCGGTCGCCAGCTTCTTCGACGGGTGGCTATCAGGCAGTCCTTCCGGCATGACGGCCAGGCCTGCCACGACAAAAGCGCCTTCGACATCCTTGCCGCCAAGACGAATCAGGTCGCGCGAAGCTGCGCCATGGGTCTGGTAAATCTTTCCCTTGTATCCCCGCTCTACCACCGCCTTGTGCGGCATCGCGGCACCGCTGCCGGAAGCGCCGAGCAGAATGGCATCAGGCTTGGCCGATACGATCTTGAGTGCCTGGGCGGTGACGCTGGTATCCGCCCGCGCGAAGCGTTCGGTCGCGACCGATTTCAGGCCGGCCTTTTCAGCCAGCGCCGTGAACGAACGCAGCCAGGTTTCCCCATAGGCGTCGGAATAACCAAGATAGGCATAGCTTTTTACGCCTGCCTTCTTCATGTGATCGATGATTGCTGCGGCCATGAGCGGGGTCGACTGCGCAACGCGGAAGGTCCATGCCCCCTTGCCTTCGGGCAGGTCCACCGGCGAGGTGGAAATCTGGACGGTATTGCCTTCCGCCGCGATATCGGCGAGCGCAACCGATGCCGGTGTAGCGGTCGAGCCGACGATGACATCGACCTTGTCTTCCGAAATGAGCCTTCTTCCATTCTTTGCCGATTGCGTGGTGTCGGAAGCATCATCGAGCATGACCAGCTTGACCTTTTCGCCGCCGATGGTGTCGGGCCAGAGGGAAATACCATTCTTGGTGGGAATCCCAAGGCCGGATGCCGGTCCGGTCAACGGCAGGCTGACACCGATCGTGATGTCGGCGTGCGCGGCTCCCGTACCCACCACGAGAGTGGTCAGCACCGCTGCGAATAATGGCTTGAAACCTGTTTTCATCGTGTCTCCTTGAAAGTTCGGATGAATGGGACTGTTACCGAAGCCCGCATGCCGTCCCGAGGCGGACGCCACCGGCTTCATATTGTTATGATTCGTAACAGTTCACCACTATAATTATTGCGGCCTGCTTATGCAAGCCCGGATGATTCTCGAACATTGTCACGGGCTTCGCATGCATATCTTGCTCAGCAGCGTACGCAGCTGCTCCTTCTCGGATGCGTTCAATACCGCCGCAATGCGATTGTCATGTTCCTGCACGGCCTTCTTGTAGCGCCGTACCTGTTTCTGCCCCTCTTTGGTGAGACGCAGGTTATAGGAGCGCCTGTCGCTCGACGCCTGACGCTCAACCAAGCCAGCGTCTTCAAATTTATCGATAATCGCGACCACGCCGGAACGAGCGATGCCCATCACTTCCGACAAGCGAGTTTGCGAAATGCCGGGATTGTTTTCGATGATGACGAGGGACGAAAAGCGTTGTGGTGTGATGCCCTCATCCGCCAGCGAAGCGGTAAAATCTTCATAGATGCTAATCTGGGCCCGGCGGACCGCGTACCCGATCAAATCATCGAGAATGTCGTATTCAATGCCATCGATTCTTGCGTTGAAGAAGAATGTGTTCTCCTTGGATTCCGGCTTTTGACTTCTGGACAAATCAACCCCCTATTGATTCATGTGCGGCACCGCGCCTGCTTCGTTATGCGTCGCGCAGGATGCTCTTCCGCAAACCGGCATTGTAGCGCCACACGGCGCATCATTACCATGGGGTCCATGCCGTCGGAACCACGCCGCTCCGACTTGTGTTCACCTACATAACTGTTATATATTAGAACAATAACTTCGCATCCCGCCGCCAGACCAGATCGTCGATGCAGGCGGAAAATTCGTCATTCGAGGAGACACGCATGAAAGTTGCAATTGCAGGCGCCGGCATCGGCGGACTGACCCTGGGCTTGATGCTGCATGAACGCGGCATCGAGGTGGAAATCTTCGAGGCGGTCAACGAGATCAGGCCGCTCGGGGTAGGCATCAATCTGCTGCCGCACGCGAGCCAGCAATTGTGCCAGCTTGGTCTTGAACAGTTGCTGGCTGAAAAAGGCATCGAGACTTCCACGCTCGCCTACTTCAACAAGTTTGGACAGGAAATCTGGCGCGAACCGCGAGGCCGCGCGGCTGGCTACCCGTTTCCCCAGTTTTCCATCCATCGCGGCGAACTGCAGATGACGTTGCTGCAAATCGCGATCGAGCGCATCGGTGCGGATCGTATTCATGCAGGACATGCGTTTTCCTCCTTCCGGCAGGTCGCCGACAAGGTAGTGTCGCGCTTCACGCGCCGCGCCGATGGCAGCGACATCGAAGTCGAATCGGACGTACTGGTCGGAGCCGACGGCATTCATTCCGCGGTGCGCCGGTTTCTTTATCCCTCCGGCGACGAACCGCGCTTTTCGGGTCGCATGTTGTGGCGCGCGGTCACCGAGGGCGAGCCTTACATGGATGGCCGCAGCATGTTCATGGCAGGGCACCAGGACCAGAAATTCGTCTGCTATCCGATCTCCGAACCCCTGCGCAAGCAAGGCCGTTCGCTGATCAACTGGATTGCCGAATTGCGCGTGCCGAATGGTGAACTGCCCAAGACCGATTGGAACCGGAAGGTCGACAAGTCGGTATTCGAGCAAGCTTTCCAGAACTGGAAATGGGACTGGATCGATATTCCATCCATCATCGACGGCGCCACCGAGATATACGAATTCCCCCTGGTCGACCGCGATATCCTCCCGCGGTGGACGTACGAGCGCGTCACTCTGCTCGGCGATGCCGCACATCCAATGTATCCAATCGGCTCGAACGGAAGCGCCCAGGCCATTCTGGATGCACGTTACCTGTGCGATTGCCTGGCAGGGGACGGCAACACGACTTATGCATTGCGCGAATACGAAGCCGAGCGCCTTCCCCGCACCGCGGGAATCGTTTTGCGCAACCGCATGAACGGTCCGGAACAGGTGATGCAACTCGCGGAGGAGCGAGCGCCCCACGGTTTCAAGAATGTCAACGACGTCATCCCGCAGCAGACGCTGGAATCGATCTCATTGCGCTATAAGCGTCTTGCCGGCTTCGACAAGGACTCGTTGCGCAGCTGACAGCGCCTGTACTTGCCGTCACCGTGCCACATTTGTCACTTAACGGCGTCTGAATTGGAATAACGCAACATCTTGTCTTCATCCTTTTTGTTATGATGGATAACGGTTGCGTGCCAGGAATGGCTTGCTGATTGGAGCCGGTTTTGGCACGGTAGCCACATTGCGACTTGAAAGGATTCATTAATGACAATTTGGAAGACGCCTTTCGACCTTCCAAGCTTGAGCCGCATGCATAAAGGCACGGCAGTTGATCACTTGGGTATTGAATTCACCGACTTCGGCGACAACTGGCTCGAGGCGAGAATGCCGGTGGACAAACGCACCGTGCAGCCATTCGGCATCCTGCACGGCGGCGCTTCGGTGTTGCTGGCCGAGACGCTAGGCAGTGCCGCCTCGAACATGGCGGTGGATGCTGAAAGCCATTATGCCGTCGGCATGGACATCAACGCCAATCATGTGCGTTCGGTACGCGAAGGCTATGTGCATGGCAGGGCAACCCCCATTCACCTCGGCCGCTCCACGCATGTCTGGCAGATCATGATCTACGATGGCGCGCAACGCCTCGCCTGCGTATCCCGCATTACGATGTCGATACTGGAACGCACCTGAGGCAAGGTCCGGTTCCCTGAGTCGACAGGCGCAGTGATTGCGCCTGTCGCTATTTAGCTGCTATCAAGCCGCTCCTTCAACCCCGGGTCAGCCGCTGTTGCGCAGGCCGGCGGCAATACCATTGATCGACAGGTGGATTCCTGTACGAACGCGCTCATCCTGCCGCCCTTCCCGGTACTGGCGCAGCAATTCCACCTGCACGTGATTCAAAGGGTCCAGGTAGGGAAAGCGATTTCGTATCGAGCGCTTCAGCAGGGGGTTGCCTTCCTGCAGTTCGGTTTGCCCGGTGATTGCTTTCAAGGCATCGATCGTCGCTGCGTGTTCCATCCTGATGCGGGTGAATATCCGGTCGCGCAACGCGGCATCTTCGACAAGATTGGCATAGCGGCTGGCAATGGCAATGTCGCTCTTGGCGAGAACCATATCCATATTGGACAGGAGGGTCCTGAAAAACGGCCATTCCTTATGCATACGCTGCAGCAACGCCAAGCCATGTTTCCCGTCGGCGTCAAGGAAGACTTGCACGGCGGAGCCGAAACCGAACCATCCCGGCAGCATCAATCGGCACTGCGCCCAGCTGAACACCCACGGAATGGCTCGCAGGTCCTCGATCGAGCGGCTATTCTTCCTCGACGCCGGACGGCTGCCGATGTTCAATCCCGCAATTTCAGAAATCACGGTCGATTCCCAGAAATATGTCTCGAAGCCTTCCGTCTCGTAGACGAGACCTCGATATGAACTGAACGCTTCCTGCGAAATTTTTTCCATTGCTTCCAGAAATGCCGGCTCCGGCTCTTGCTCCGGGTGCGCCAGCAGGCTGGCTTCAAGCGTCGCCGCAGCCAGGACTTCAAGATTGCGGCGGCCGACCTCGGGATTGGCGTATTTCGCGGTAATGACTTCGCCCTGTTCGGTGAGCCGCAGCTGTCCCTGGACGGCACCAGCCGGCTGCGCAAGGATCGCTTCATGGCTGGGCCCGCCGCCGCGGCCGACGGAGCCGCCGCGCCCATGGAACAGGCGTATGCGAACCCCATGTTCCCTGAATACCTGCACCAGCCGGGTTTCAGCCTTGTAGAGCTCCCAGCCCGAGGTGAGAAATCCGCCATCCTTATTGCTGTCCGAATAGCCGAGCATCACTTCCTGGGTATCATCGCGCGATGCCAGCAAAAGCTTGTACTCTTCAATCCCAAAGAGGCGCTGCATGATGTCGGCACTGCGGCGCAAGTCATCAATGGTCTCGAACAGGGGAACGATGTTCAAGTCGAGTGCAGTATCCGCCGGACGCAGTAATCCAACTTCCTTGAGCAGCACGGCGACTTCCAGCACATCGGATACGCCATTGGCCTTGGAAATGATGCAGTTGCGGATGGCATCCCTGCCGTACTGCAGATGAGCCCGCCTGGCCGCATTGAAGATGGCGAGTTCGGAACATGTTTCATCCGAATAGCTCACATGCGGCGAGGCCAGCGGCCGGCATGATCTCAGCTCCTGCAGCAGGACTGCGATTCTCTCGTCTTCATTCATCTCCAGGTAGCGTGTGCCGGGCACCGCCACTTCAAACAGTTCGGCGAGCACGCGCTCATGCACATCGGAATTCTGCCGGAGGTCAATCGGGGCCAGGCTGAAGCCGAACACGTCGACCGCGCGGCGCAGATGACGCAAGCGACCGCGCGTCAAGGCGGCGGAACCGTTGCTGGCCAGCGAGCGGTGTATGGTGGTGAGATCATCAAGGAGTTCGCTGGCTGCCGCATAGGCGCCCTCGCCTGCCCGCGCTTGATTGGCGCCCAGTCGGCTATGGGTTGCTTCAAGTCTGCCAATAATTGCGGCGATAGCGCGGCGGTAGGGTTCGTCGGCCCTGTGTGGAGACTGATCTGGCGAGCATGCCGCCAGCTCGTCGAGCTGAACGGAACAATTCACCAGGCCTTTCGCCAGCGACAGCTGCGACGACAGCATGCGCAGTTCGGCGAAATAAAAATCGAATGCCCGCTGCGACTGCATCCGCAATGCCTGCTCAAGCACTTCCGCCGTCACGAACGGATTGCCATCCCGGTCGCCGCCGATCCAGCTGCCAACCTTCATGAAACTGGGTAATGCAATCGGATCCTTGCTCTTGGCCCGGACTGCCAGGATATCTTCGAGGCCGGCATAAAGATGCGGCAGTTCGCGCAGCATCGTATAGTCGAAATACGACAAGCCATTCTCTACTTCATCCAGCACTGAGAGCTTCGAGCTGCGCAACATGCGTGTCTGCCAGAGCGTCAGTATGGCGCGACGCAAGGCTTCCTCGTTTTCCGCAGATTCATCGGCGGTCAATTGCATCCGGTCGCGCTCATCGAGCAGTCGGGCAATTACCATCTGGCAGTTCAGCACGCTCTTGCGCTGCACTTCGGTAGGGTGCGCCGTCAGAACGGGGCTGACAAGCGCATGCTTGAAAAATTCGGAAAGGTCCTGTGCTGTAAAGCCGACGTCAATCAGGCTCTGCACCGCATGCGGCAAGCTACCCTTCCGTGGCGGCGAGCCGGCGACAAGGTGGACACGAGTACGCCGGATGTGATGTTGATCTTCGGCAATATTGGCCAGCAGGGAAAAGTAGCTGAATGCCCGGATAACTTGTACTGTCTTTTCCGGGGACAGCGACAACAGCGTTTCCTCGAGCTCCGTACGCGCCTCGGTATCCAGGTCACGCCTGAAGCGGATGGAGCGCTGCCGAATATTTTCGATCAGGTCGAATACTTCCGTACCATGTTGCGCGCGGATGGTATCACCCAGGATGCGGCCCAGTTGCCTGATGTCTTCCTGCAGAAGCGTGTCTTTGTCTTGCTCAAAGGTTTGCATGGCTCTTGACTGTCAAATGAAGTTATCGGATCGCAAATAACGCCCACCAGAATGCCCCTTAACATGGGTCGCAATACGGAGACTATGCTATTCAATGTAGTATTTTTTCATATTTTCGCTATTAGAACATAGGGTGAGGCTATTAATAAAGGCCTATATGTAGCAAAATTACGGATAATAACTGCTTCTTCAGCGACCAATTCCGACTCCGGCCATTGACACCTGGTTCGCGCATTTGATCGCAACGAAGAAGGAACTGCTGCCTGAAAGCTTTCTTTCCAAAGCATAAATATGGCAATCACGAGGTGCAAAATTCATTCGTTTACGCAACTTTATGCTTTAAATGCATAAATAGCCATTTATGCAACGCTTTAGGAAAATCCCCTTGTTCGCGTAGTCTAGGTACATTAACATTGCGCCACTGAGTTTAGTTTGAGGCAATTTCGCAATGACGGCCCGGAGCTCAACACCTTACTTTTTCGTGTTACCGGCGGTTTGGCGATGCCAAAAGCATCGTTCGAATCGGTTCCCGCGCATTTCCGCGCATGTTGGTAGCGTTCATCATCAACGAGCTCTATCGAGTCGGCAAGCGAAGAAGCCAATTGCAATACCTCAGCGCTGCGATTTCACCTACGCCACGGGTGCCGTATGCGACCAAATCAAGAGTAGTCGGAATGAGACCCGATGAACACCCGGTTGTGTTCATCACCAATGCGTGGCAACGGCCTATGGCGTCAAGGGCCACAGATCGCCATACATCATGCGATTCAAAAATGAAGTTGCCACGCATGCGCAATTCAGCCTCTCGCTTCACACCTTGATCAGCTAACCGTACTTCTCTTCATGGTTGGCGGGAGCCCCTAGTTTGGCACGCCGATGTCCGCAAAAGCCGCCGCCTATGCCTGTGCATCTGGACGTAACAGCACAAACGTTTTATTCCAGGCAGATCCACCTGCCACGTTAATTGCTCATTCGAAAGTGATCCTCCATGTCTTCCATCGCAAACAGGCATTTCACTGAAGGTCAAGAATATCTGGACGGCCCGCGCATGCTGGCTGATGTGTGCGGTACCCATGCACGTTTCGGACTGGAGCGCGCGCCGGGCAACATCGACACCATAGAAGTACTGCGTTGCACCGACTATCAAACATTTGCCGCCGCCGCTGAAGCGTATCTCGAAAAAGCCAATTCACCGCCGGTAAGGCATGCAGCAGTCGCTATCGCCACTCCGGTCAGCGGCGATCACATCAAAATGACCAATCATCACTGGACATTTTCGTGCGAAGCCACACGGCGCCAACTGCTGTTGGACACCCTGGTCGTCGTCAATGATTTCACGGCGCTTTCCATGTCCCTGCCACATCTCGAGCCGCAACACTATCAAAAGATTGGCACTGGAAAATCCCGCCCGAATAGCGTGATCGGTCTGGTCGGCGCGGGTACAGGGCTTGGCGTCGGTGGACTGATTGCGACCGAAGGAAGGTGGATTGCGCTGGGGAGCGAAGGGGGACACACATCCTTTTCTCCGGCCGATGATAGAGAAATGGCGATACTTCAGTACTGCTGGAAAAAATATGAGCATCTGTCGGCGGAACGACTGGTATCGGGGCAGGGCATCGAACTGATTCATGAAGCGCTGGCAGCAATCCATGGCAAGGCCGTGGAACATCCCGGCACCTCCGAGATCATGAAGCGCGCACTGGAACGCAGTGACGTTCTTTGCATGGAGGCAATCGAATGCTTCTGTGCGATGCTCGGCACCATTGCATCGAACGTGGCGGTCACGTTCGGGACACTGGGAGGCATGTACATCGGCGGCACCATCGTTCCGCGTCTTGGAAATTATTTTGAGAAATCGCCTTTCCGCGCGCGTTTTGAGCAGAAAGGCCGCTTCACGGACTACCTTGCCGAAGTTCCTACCTTTGTCATTACCGCACCTTATCCTGCCTTCGTCGGCATTGCTGCGATACTTTCCGAACACCTGGGCGGCGGGAATTCGGTGCCGATCCTTGAACGCATACGCAAGATGATGCCCCAGCTTTCGCCCGCCGAACAAAAGGTAGGCAGTCTTATCCTGAGCCACCCGCGGTCCGTCGTTGACCAGCCCATATCGGATATTGCACGACGCTCCGATGTGAGCCAACCTACCGTGATACGCTTCTGCCGCAGCCTGGGCTGTCTCGGACTCGCCGACTTCAAGATCAAACTGGCGTCCGGCGTTACTGGGACGATCCCTGTCGCACATAGCCAGGTCCACATTGGCGATTCCACGCATGATGTCGGCGTCAAGGTCGTGGACAATACCGTATCGGCAATGCTGCAGGTGCGGGACAGTCTGGATGCCGAACTGCTGGATCGTACCGTCGACATTCTGGCGCAAGCCGGCAAGGTTGAGTTTTATGGGTTCGGCAGTTGCGGCCTGGTTGCCGAAGATGCGCGGCAAAAATTTTTCAGGCTCGGCATCGCGGCATCTTCATATATAGACCCACACCTGCAAGAATTGTCTGCCTCAATGCTCAAGCCGAACGATGTTGCAGTGATTATTTCGCATTCGGGACGCTTGCGTCATCTTGCATCGACAGTCGAAGCGGCCACCAACTCCGGGGCAACGATCATCGCACTGGCACCGGCCAATTCCCAGCTCGCCAGGCGTGCCCATATCCTGATTCCATTCGAGCATAACGAAGCGAATCCCTCGCTGAGACCAATGGTTTCCAGGATACTGCTGCTAATCCTTGTCGACATGCTGGCGGTCGGCGTTTCGCTTAAGCGGTCCAGTCCTTTCTGCATGCTACAGCGGCAGGCCAAACGGGGAATTCTTGCCCATACCATTTCCGATGTCGCTGAAGAAGCAGATGCGATCCGCATGACAAGCGACGAGATCGCGGACCGCGAGATCAGCCTGTAAGGATTTTTGTTCTAGTTGGCAACTCACGGTTGCGGTATTGTTTAAAGCCGCAACCACGTGCGTTTACAAGGACATCGCACCTTGCCGCTAGCTTGCTATCGATTTCGTGCCAACATTTTTCAATATCGATGGCGCACCGTACGTAGGCCACGGCGCTGTATGCGACTCGCTATCAGTAACAGAAGAAATGAAAGCGGCAGGCGCACCCGGATCCTGAACGGCAGCGAATTCCACAAATGAATCCATGCCCTTGTGCCGTTGGTTCGTCCAAATCGAATCAGGCTTCGGCCGCCGCATCGCCGATATAACGGCTGCTCCATGCGGCAATGATATCGGCAACGTAGCCGGCGTCCCTGCGACGGCTAAGGAGGTGATCCGCATCGTTGAGCGATACGAAACTCTTGGAGTGCTTCGCCGATGCAAAGATGCGTGAAGCGCTTCCGATTTCGACCGTCTGGTCGAGCGGCGAGTGCATGACCAGTAGCGCGCGTCCAAGCATCGCGACATCCGTGAGAAGTCGATGTTCTGCTACGTCGTCGAGAAATTGCTTCCTGATCCGAAACGGTCGTCCGGCCAACTGCACGAGGGCTTCGCCGTCTTGCTGGATACGATCGACATGCACCGCGAATTGGTGGACAACGTGAGCCGGATCGCTCGGCGCCCCGATAGTCACGATCGCGCTCGTCTCCGGAATCCGCTGGGCGGCGGCCAGGACCGCCGCGCCACCGAGGCTGTGTCCTATCAGCAGTGAGGGTGCAGCATGCACATCGCGCAAGTGATCCGCCGCGGCAATAAGGTCGTCAAGATTTGATGAAAAATTGGTATTTTCGAACTCGCCTTCGCTTGCTCCGAGTCCGGTAAAGTCGAACCGCAATACCGCGATACCGTGCGACGTCAACGCTGCCGCGATCCGACTCGCCGCGAAGATATCTTTGCCGCAGGTAAAACAATGCGCAAACAGCGCATAGGCGCGGGGCCGCTGCTCCGGCAGGTCGAGCCTGGCGGCCAGTTTTTGTCCCATGCTCCCTGGGAAATCAAAACGTTGCATGGCCATCGGCATTCTCCTTCGATAAAGCCTATCTGAAGTACTTCGGGTTCGCCCATCTCCTGGGCTCGCCTGCGCAGCCGCGGCAAGCACCGGGAAACCCTTTCACACATAATTCAAGTCTTTGTGGACACCTGCTTGGCATGGCCGATCTTCGCCAGTATGCCTGCAATCGCAGGCAGTCCCGCCGGTTTGGTGAGATGTTCGTTGAACCCGGCCTCCCTGGAGCGGATCCGATCGCTTTCCGCGCCCCAGCCGGTCAATGCGACTAGCATGACGGACTCCATGTCAGGCAGCTCCCGCAAGGCTCTGGCCACCGCATAACCATCCATTCCAGGCATGCCGATATCCAGGAATACCGCGTCGGGCTTGAATTCATGCGCGATCTGCAATGCGCGCAGCCCGTCATTGGCGACTCTTGTCGTGTGCCCGCCCAGATCCAGCAATGCCGACATGCTTTCGGCGATATCCTCGTTGTCGTCGACAACCAGCACGCGCACACCCCGGCTTCGCGCCGCCCCCCGCAGAACAGCGTTCGGAAGCACCGTCATGCCTTCATCGGGATGTGATTCAGCCATCGGCAGGCGCACTGTAAAAGTGCTCCCCTGACCCGTGCCGGGACTGGAAGCCGTGACACTGCCGCCATGCAGTTCGACCAGTTGGCGCACCAGGGTCAGGCCGATGCCCAGGCCGCCCTGCGAACGTTTCATGTTGCAGGCAACCTGGGAAAACATTCCGAATACGCCATGCAGCGCCTCGGCTGGAATGCCGAGGCCGTTGTCGCTCACGGATATCACGACATCGCCGCCGTCCCTATCTACCCTGAGATCGATACATCCACCGTGAGGCGTGTATTTGGCTGCATTATTAAGCAGATTGCTGATCACTTGTGCCATACGCGTCGGATCGGCGACCGTGATCAGTACCTCCTTCGGCATCTGCACGTGAAATCGGTGACTGCTGGCCTCGATCAGGGGCAGGCAGGTATCGATAGCGTTCTCGATAATCGGTTTCAACTCCACGCGCTTGAGCTTGAGCTCAATTTGTCCACGCGTGATGCGAGCAACATCCAGCAGGTCGTCGACAAGATGCACCAGGTGCAGCAATTGCCGCTCCATCATGTCCCGGGTCCGGCCTGCCATTTCGGTATCGTTGGCCGCCAGCTGCAATATGTGCAGTCCATTGCGCAAGGGAGCAAGCGGATTTCTCAATTCATGCGCCAGCGTCGCAAGGAATTCCGTCTTGCGTCTATCCATCTCCGCCAGGTCGGCCGCCAGCCTGCGCAAGCGATCTTCCGCTTGCTTCCGGTCAGTGATGTCGGTGCCGGTCGGAGCGACGAACAGGATGTCGCCATTGTCGTCGGTGACCGGTGCAAGGATCAGGTCCACGGTCCGCGTGCTGCCATCCGCCGCGAAATAAGGCAACTCCTTGCGAAAGGTGGTGCCGCTGGCCGCATCTTCGGCACCCAGCCGCACTGTTTCCATCAGCTCAGGCGATCGGTTCCACCACCCGCACTCCCAGAACTTCCTGCCGACGATCTCTTCACGCGTCAGTCCGCTCATCTCCAGACACAAGCGATTGGCCTCGATCATCGTGCCATCGATGGTCATGACCCCGGCGAAATAGGACCCCTGCTCAAAGAAGGTGCGGAATTTCGCATTGGTTTCCGCCGCGGCGATTGCCTCGTGCGCGGCCTGGCGTTCCCGTTCCTCCGCGCGTTTTCTCTCGTTGACATCGGCGACCATGCCAAGAATATGCGGCGCGCCGTCGGCCGCATGCTGAAGGCGCCCGGTCATCTCCACCCATCGCAGGCTGCCGTCGTTGCGCACGATCCGGCCCTGGAAGGAAAAGCGCTCGCCGGTCGTGATGGTGACAATCGCTTGGCGCTGGAACTCGGGAAAATCTTGCGGATAAAGAAAATCATCCGGCCGTCGCATCGCATCGTGTACGTCGGACACATTGGCTAGACCGCCCGGTGCGGCACCGAATATCTGTCGTGCGCGATCGTTTTCCCAGTGTACCTGGCCCGATGCCGGGTTCCATATCCAGATTCCCAGATCGGCGGCTTCGGTGGCAAGCCTTACCCTCGCCTCGCTGGCGGCAAGCCTGTCGTTGCTGGCCCGGAGTTCGTCGGCGGCGAGTTGCTCCGCAGTGGCATTGCGGAAAATCTTTGCATAACCGCGCAGTTTTCCGGATGCATCATTCAACGACACCATGACGCCATCGGCGAAAAAGCGCGTTCCATCCTTGCAAATGTGCCAGCGCTTGTTCTCGCTGCGTCCAGTCTCCTTTGCCATGCGCATTTCAAAGGCAGGCCGTCCCGCAGCGCAGTCCTCGGGAGTGAAGATGATGGAGGCGGAGCGGCCAACGGCTTCCGCCGCAAGCCATCCGGTGATCGCCTCAGCGCCGCCTTCCCATTCGGTGACGACACCCTTGGGATCGGTAACCACAAACGCATAATCCTTGCTGTTGTCCAGAATCAGGCGGATACGTTGATCCTTGGCATTCAGGGCGGCTCGATGCCGCTCCTGCTGGACCGCGACGAGTTCGGCATTCTTGCGGTAGAGTTCGACAAAGAATGACACCTTGGCGCGCAAGACGGACGGTACCAGGGGTTTCATCAGGTAATCGACCGCGCCCAGCGCATAGGCTTCCTCGATGGGGAAGTTGGCGTCCATGGCGGCGGTCTGGAAAAGAATCGGAGTCCGGCTCGACGCCGGGCGCTGACGTATTCGCCTTGCCGTCTCAAAACCACTGATGGTCGGCATCCGCACATCCAGCAGAATCGCTGCGAAATCCGTCTGCTCCACTTTCTCCAGAGCCTCCTCGCCTGAGCGGGCGCGCACGATATTTTCGCCTAGACGGTCGAGCACGGCTTCCAGGGCCAGCAGATTGGCCGGCTCGTCATCCACAATGAGGATATTGACGGCATCGCTTCGCCTCATTCATGTCCTCCGGCGAATTGCGGCGGAAATGGCGGAGTCGATCGGAGCGCGCTGCCGCGCCGCGCCCGCATGTGCGGGACGGAGACGCGCGGTAGCCATGATAAGCGTATGCACTGGTACACCGGGAAAAGCCGTGTCGCCATATTCATACCTTGACGGTCCTGAAGAGTTTTGAAACCGGAACAATGTAGGAAGCCCGCAACGGGATGTCAACCAAACAGGCATGGACCTGATGCACGAACTGCACTGAGGTGCAATGCCATTATGCCGGCATCTGCAGTGATTCCCCTGTTCATAAACAAAGAAATGCTCCAACGCCATTACAGGAGCCACTACCGGGCCGGGATCAAGAGACGAGAGTTTGATCCGTATCCATTCACAGCAACTTGACGATTTTTTGAAAATGCACTTCGCTGGTGCGGCGGCGCGCTTCGCTACCGCTTAAGTTTTTATCGGGCATTCTCTACCGCACAATTGCGTGCCGTCATCCTTTGTGGCTTTGTATTTGCGCTGTCACAAATAAATTCGACTAGCTCGATATAAAGTTCTTCATAAGGACGAACGCTGGAAACAAAACAGTCCTGCGCACGTCTACGCAGAAACGGCTACTGACATGCCTGCATTTCCGTCGACCTTGCGGAGGGTGTGCCAGCTCAGGTGAAGGTAGCCTTAAGCGATGGGCGCCAGATGAAAAAGCAATCCCTCTATAGCAAATCGGTGCGCCCCCGTCGCAGGGATCAGTCTGCCGCCGATGGTATTTCTCCCACGCGAGATCATGGTCAGGCAGGTCCGCGGTCGCAATATGCCCCTTCAACGCATGCGGAGACGGCAGCCGGCGGGACGTCGACAGCGTCGCCAAGGACCGGAGATCCGGTACCGTCCTTATCCGCGCCTGCCGCGCCGCCGAAACGTTTCGGCAGGACACGCGCTTTTGCACACCGTCATGAGAGGCTGCTTCTCGTCCTCTCTTCCGTCACGCTGAGCCTGCTGCTGGCGTTCATTTATCTTGGAACGCTGCCTGGGGAGCGCAAGCTGACCCAGAAAGACATCGACGCCGCGGTCCTGCACACCCTGACAAACAAGACGCTGCCTTCGCCGGAAGTCAAGGCGTTTGAGCGCATCAGGCCATCCGTCGTGCGCATCACGCAGGTTGGCGACGATAAATCTCCATCCAAGGGCAAGACGCTCGGCGTGGGGACCGGCGTGGTGGTGGTTGACAAGGGCGTGATTCTCACCAATCTTCATGTGGTCGCCGGCGCCGAGAAGCTGCAGGTCGACTTCGCGGACGGGACCAAGTCCGAAGCGGTGATCATCGGGCAGCAGCCGGAGAATGACCTTGCGGTATTGCAGGCAAGCACGGTGCCGGATGACCTGATTCCGGCAACGCTGCGGTCGACGAGCGGGCTGGCGATCGGCGAAAAGGTCATGGCGGTCGGATTTCCCTTCAATATCGGACCGTCGGCCTCTTCGGGCATCGTGTCCGGCCTCAAGCGCAATTATCAGGCCGAAGACGAAAAGCGCGTACTGGCCAACCTGATCCAGTTTGACGCGGCGGCCAATCCGGGTAATTCCGGCGGTCCGCTGATCACGATGACCGGCGAGGTGGTCGGCATCGTCACCGCCATTCTGAGCCCCAATCCGCAAGGTTCGTTTATCGGCATCGGCTTTGCAGTGCCGATCGAAACCGCGGCCGCCGCCGCAGGTGAATCGCCATTTTAAAACGCAGCATCAACCAGGCAGAGGCCCATGGAAGACAGAGAAAAAAGCAATGAAGTATCGCGCCAGATGGAACAGGTGCTGTACGAAGTCAAGCGCGTGGTCGTGGGACAGGACCATTTCCTCGAACGAGTCCTGGTTGCCATTCTTGCGCGCGGCCATCTGCTGGTCGAAGGCGTACCGGGCCTTGCCAAGACATTGACGGTCAAGACGCTCGCCAGAACCATCCAGGGCAGTTTCCGGCGCATCCAGTTCACACCCGACCTGGTGCCTGCCGATCTGGTCGGAACCCGGATCTACAACCAGCGGACCGGCGAATTCACCACGACGCTCGGCCCGGTCTTCGCCAACCTGATTCTCGCCGATGAAATCAACCGGGCACCGGCCAAGGTGCAAAGCGCGTTGCTCGAAGTCATGCAGGAGTGCCAGGTGACGATCGCCGGTGAAACGCATCTCGTGCCCAGGCCGTTTCTGGTGATGGCAACGCAGAATCCGATCGAAACCGAAGGCACCTATCCTCTGCCCGAAGCCCAGGTCGATCGCTTCATGATGAAGGTTTTGGTGGACTATCCGACCGAGGAAGAGGAATTCGTCATCGTCAACCGGGTCACCGGAGAAGCCCCGGACCTGGGGGCGGTCACTTCCACCATGCAGCTCGCGCAATTGCAGCAGCAGTGCCGGGAATGCTATGTCGACCCGTCGCTGGTCCATTACGCGGTGCGTCTGGTGGCGGCCACCCGCAACCCGGACCGCTACAACGTGCCCAACCTGGCGCACTATCTCAATTGCGGCGCCAGCCCGCGCGCTTCCATCCATTTGATTGAAGGCGCGCGCGCGCTCGCGCTGCTGCGCGGACGGCATCACGTGCGCCCGGAAGACGTCGCCGACCTGGTACCCGACGTGCTGCGGCATCGCCTGTCGCTGACCTATGAAGCCCTGGCCGACGCCATCACGCCGGACCAGATCATTCACCGCATCATGAAGCACATCCCTGCTCCGGAAAGGCTGCTCGATACCCATGTCCGACTTAACGCGAACGCCTGAATCCCTGCTCCGGCGCATTGAGCTTACCGTCATTCGCCAGCTTGACGGACTCCTGCACGGTGACTATCACTCGCTGTTCCGCGGCGTCGGCATGGACCTTGCCGACCTGCGCGAATATCAATATCACGACGATGTCCGTCACATCGACTGGAACGTGACGGCGCGAATGGAAACGCCTTACGTCCGCGAGTACTACGAGGAACGCGACCTGAACGCCTGGTTCCTGCTGGATCTCAGCTCGTCGGAAGACTTCGGCTCCGGCGAAGTCACCAAGCGTTCCCAGGCTGCGGAGGCGGTCGCGGTGCTGGCAAGCGTGCTGAGCCGGCACTCGAACCGTGTTGGAGCCCTCTTCTACGGCTCGAATGTCGATACTGTCATTCCGGCGGGCAACGGGCGGCGGCATGTCCTGCAGATCCTGCACCGGATGATGGCAAGGCAGAAAGGCGTGCAATCGGAGACGACCCGGCTGCACGACCTGCTGCAGACCGCGGCCCAGGTCATGAAGCGGAGATCGCTGGTATTCGTGGTGTCGGATTTCATTACCCAGCCAGGCTGGGAAAAGCCGCTCGCCCTGCTCGGTCAGCGCCATGACATCGTCGCGCTGCGCCTTTACGATCCGCTCGAAATGGAACTGCCCGACCTCGGCCTGCTGACCATCCAGGATGCCGAGACCGCGGAGCAATTATTGGTCGATACCCATGATCGCGGTTTTCGCAGCCGCTTCGCGGCCGCCGTGACCCGCCGCGAGGATGAATTGCATGCCGCGTTCGATTATGCCGGGGTGGATGTTCTCGAATTGTCCACCGAGGACAGCGTCCTCGATGCACTTCTGCGTTTTTCCGACCTGCGCAAGGGGCGCAGCCGGTTGCACGCGGGCAGGACCCTGCCGCCGCATCTGGAGAGATGATGACATTCCTGTGGCCTGAATTACTTTGGGCGCTGATCTGCGTACCCTTGCTGATCGTTCTTTACATCTTCCTGCTGCGCCGCAGGAAGAAGCTCGCGGTTCGATATGCGGGCCTGTCGATCGTGAAGGAAGCCATGGGCGCGTCCCAGCATTGGCGCCGGCACATTCCGCCGGCCCTGTTCCTGCTGGCATTCACCGGCATGCTGATCGCCATGGCGCGGCCGGCGGCGCTGGTCACGCTGCCCTCGCAGTACGAAACCGTCATTCTCGCCATCGACGTCTCCGGCAGCATGCGCGCGAGCGACGTGCAGCCGACCCGCATTGCCGCCGCGCAGGAAGCGGTGCGTGGTTTCGTCGAAAAGCAGCCGCGCCACACCCGCATCGGTGTGGTGACGTTCGCCGGCACCGCCGCCGTCACGCAGGCGCCGACCGAGAACCGGGAAGACATCCTTGCGGCCATCAACCGCATCCAGCTGCAGCGCGCCACCGCGATCGGCAGCGGTATCCTGGTATCGCTGAAGGCCATCTTTCCGGAAGTGGAGTTCGATCTCAATTCGAGCGACCCTCGCCCGAAGGATACACGCGGCTCGACTGGGCGTTCGATCAACGAACCTCAAGCGGAAAAGAAGCCCGAGCACAAGCCCGTTCCGCCTGGCTCCTACACTTCGGCTGCCATCATCCTGCTGACCGATGGACAGACGACCACCGGACCCGACCCCGTCGAGTCATCGATGCTGGCAGCGGAACGCGGCGTGCGGGTATTTACGGTAGGTGTCGGCACCCCCGAAGGTGAAGTCGTGGCCGGCGAAGGCTGGTCGATGCATGTGCGCCTGGATGAGGAATCGCTGAAGAAAATAGCGGGCGCGACGGGAGCGCAGTATTTCTATGCGGGTACTGCAAATGAATTGACGCAGGTGTACAAGATGCTCAATTCGAAACTGACGCTCGAGCGCAAGGAAACGGAGATCACCGCTTTCTTTGCCGCCGGGGCCGCCTTGCTGGCGCTCTTGTCCGCCCTGCTGTCTATGCTCTGGTTTAACCGCATACTCTGATCCTGACGCGGCCGGCAGGACACATCGCCGGCTGATCCCTACTGGTTCGAGCGCCTGCCTTAGCAGGCGCTTTTTCTTTGCGTCGGGCAGACATCAGGGAGAAGCGGTTCAAGCCGGCCGAGTTGCCTGTTCCACCGTGCAAAACTATTGCCTCAACTTTGAAACGATTACTTGGTCGAAACACATGTCTGGCTCTCTCGGGCGTTTATCCAGTCGTTCCATCTGGCTACGTTCATTCCATCATCACTGCAAGCGGCGACTGCGCCCGCATAAAACTTTGATCTTTACACCACACTGTCGCGACTGTTAGGATAAATCATTTTCCTGGAATTGAATTTCGCACTGCAGAACAGTAGCAAGACAGGGCAGCGGAACGCGATTGCAACCCAGGCGGCCTATCGGATGTGAATGGTGCCCATCCGGTGCAAAGCATTAACGCTCGAGAAGGAAGACATGTCTGATCGCCACCTGGCTTTCTGGCCAGCATCCCAACCAAGGCATCTCACAGTGCCGCGGACCCATCTGTTCTATAACGTCGAAGTGTCGGCAACGCGTTTTCCCGACAAGCCTTACATTCTCTATTACGGCACGCCGCTCAGTTTTGCGCAGTTTCGCGATGAAGCCGGGCGTATCGCCGGTTATCTTCAGCATGAATGCGGCGTCAAGAAGGGCGACCGCGTCCTGCTCTACCTGCAGAACAGTCCGCAGTTCGTGCTCGCCTATTACGGCATCCTGCGCGCGGATGCCGTTGTCGTTCCGGTTAATCCCATGAACCGCACCACGGAGCTGCGCCACTACGTGCAGGATACCGGAGCCAGGACGGCAATCGTGCCGCAGGACCTTTATCAACAGATGGCGCCCCTGCTTGGCGACGGACTGGAAAACATTCTCGTTGCAGCCTATTCCGATTATCTGAAACAGCCGACCGATCTGCGCATGCCGGACTTCGTCAGCGCTCCGCGTGAGAACATCAGCGGCAAGGGCGTCACGCTGTGGGCCGACATGCTGGAGCGCAATCTGCGCCCCGGTCCAATGACGGCAGGTCCGGACAACCTCTGCGTGATGCCCTACACCTCGGGCACCACCGGTCATCCCAAGGGTTGCATGCATACGCATGGAAGCGTGATGTATAGCCTGGTGGCCAGCATGCAATGGTTCGGCGCGCACCAGGATGCGGTCATGCTGTCGGTGCTTCCCTTCTTTCACGTGACCGGCATGCAGGGAAGCATGAGCGGGCCGCTTTATCTGGGAAGCACGATCGTCGTGCTCTCGCGCTGGGACCGGGAGGTGGCGAGCGAATGCATACAGCGCCATCGCGTCACTTCCCTTCAGGTGATCTCAACCATGGTCGTTGACATGCTGGCCAATCCGCGCATCGGCGAGTACGACTTGTCGAGCCTGCGCGGCATCCGTGGCGGCGGTGCGGCGATGCCGGCGGCGGTGGCGAAGAAGCTGGATGACTTGATCGGACTGCCTTATGTCGAAGGCTACGGCATGTCGGAAACCATCGCGGCCACGCATATCAACCCGCCCCAGCGTCCGAAGCGGCAATGCCTCGGCATTCCGATTTACGACGTCGATGCACGTGTCGTCGATCCTGCAGATTTCCATGAACTGGCTGCCGGCGAAGTCGGCGAGATCGTGGTGCATGCGCCCAACGTGATGCAGGGTTACTGGAACCATCCGGAAGCCACGCGCGAAGCCTTCATCGAACTCGACGGCAAGCGTTTCCTTCGCACAGGAGACTTGGCCACCACCGACGAGGACGGGTATTTCTTCATGGTCGACCGTCTCAAGCGCATGATCAATGCCTCCGGCTTCAAGGTCTGGCCAGCCGAAGTGGAAGCGCTGATGTACCAACATCCGGCCATCCAGGAAGCCTGCATCATCGCCGCCCGGGATGCCAAGCGCGGCGAGACCGTGAAAGCCATGGTGGTGTTGAAGGAAGCCTATCGCGGCCAGGTGACCGAGCAGGAAATCATCGATTGGGCGCACCAGAACATGGCGGCATACAAGAGCCCGCGCATCGTGCAGTTCGTCGATGCACTGCCGAAGTCGCCGACCGGGAAAATTCAGTGGCGCCAACTGCAGGAAAAGGAGAATGCGGCATAGCCGGTTCATTCCGGCCATCGGTAAAGGCATTGTCGGAAAATCAGAAATTCAGCGAACCGGCGATCAATGGGCACAGCCCCGGACAACGACAGAAAATGGTGGAGACAGCATGCGATTTGATAACAAGGTAGCGATCATCACCGGTGCCGCCAGCGGCATCGGCCGGGCAACGGCGCAGCGGCTCTTTAACGAGGGTGCCTCGGTAGCCCTGGTGGATCGCAACGAAGACGCTCTCGCAGGCGTGGCGGCAGAACTGGGAACGCCTTCACGGGTTTGGTTCGGCGCGCTCGACATCTCGGACGTGGCACAGGTCGAGCGCTGCGTCGGCGAGGTGTTCGAGCGTTTCGGACGCATCGACGCCTTGTGCAACAATGCGGGCATTTCCGGCGGCGACTACTCCCCTATCACGGACACCGATACCGCCGTCTGGCAGCAGATCATCGCCGTCAACATCATGGGCGCGGTGCATTTCACCAAGTACGCGGCGCGCATCATGCGCGACCAGGGCAGCGGGGCCATCGTCAATACCGCCTCGGTGGCGGGCATACGTTCCGGCGCCGGCGGCAACGCTTACAGCGCTTCCAAGGCGGCCGTCATTAATCTCACCATGACCAGCGCCTGCGATCTGGGCCAGGCGAACGTGCGGGTCAACGCGGTCTGCCCCGGCCTGATCGAGACCGGGATGACCGCGCCGGTGTTCGAACGCGCCAGGGCCGCACAGAAGGAAGACCGGCTCGGCTCTCGCTGCGAGCTGCGGCGCTACGGACGGCCGGAGGAAGTCGCCGCCGTGATCGCCTTCCTTGCCAGCGACGACGCCAGCTACGTTACCGGCCAGGCCTTGCCGGTCGACGGCGGCAACACCGCGTCGCTCAATCTGCCCGGCATGAAAGTCTAGATTCCAGGTTAGTACACGAATTCAAGCAGCGGCTGCAGTACCATGCCCGTCCGGTGCAGGGAAGCGGTTTGTTCAAGCGGCGAAGGGGCATGCAATATTAAAAACCCTGACTGATTCAAGGAGACATTCAATGAGATTCGACCGAAAAGGCGCACGTCTCGGCCGCCCCCTTCTGCTCGGCGCATTCGTCGGCCTGGCGCTTGCCGGATGCGGCGGCGATAACGCAGACCGCAACCGCGTTCTGACCGACCGCGGCGAAGTGCTCGGCAACGAGACGGCAAGCATGCACCAGTATCTCGGCATCCCCTATGCGGCACCGCCGACCGGTGCGCGGCGCTGGAAGGCACCCGAACCGCCGGCGGCATGGAGCGGCACGCGCGAGGCCGGCAAGTTCGGAAGCGGCTGCCCGCAAACCGGCGGCGCCTTCGGTGCCGCCAGCACCAACGAAGACTGCTTGTACCTGAACGTATTCACGCCCAAGGGAGACGGGCCCTTCCCCGTCATGGTCTGGATCCATGGCGGCGCCTTCGTTTCCGGCTCCGGCGACAGCTACGATGCCAGCAAGCTGGTCGCGCAGGGCGTGGCAGTCGTGACGATCAACTACCGCCTCGGCCATCTCGGATTCCTCGCCCATCCTTCGCTCAGCGCCGAGCAAGGCGGCTCCTCCGGCAACTATGGCCTGATGGACCAGCAGGCGGCGCTGCGCTGGGTAAAGAACAACATCGCGCAATTCCGCGGCGATCCGAACAACGTGACCGTCTTCGGCGAATCGGCCGGTGGCCTTAGCGTGCAATCGCAGGTGGCTTCTCCGCTGGCGGCCGGTCTCTTCAACAAGGCCATTGTGCAAAGCGGCTCGTATACGCTTGACCAGCCTTCGCTGGCGCAGGCTCAGGCCGGCGGCACGGCAGTCGCCACCGCCGCCGGCTGTACCGACCAGAGCGCAAGCTGCCTGCGGGCGCTGACGGTCGAGCAGATCCTGCAGCGGCAGGCAGGCGCCAACGTGGTGCCGACCATCGACAACAAGGTGCTTCCCGTGAGCTTGCGGGCGGCGTTCACCTCGGGCAGCTTCAACAAGGTGCCGGTCATCGAAGGCAGCAACGCCGACGAATACAGCCTGCTTTCGGCGGCAAGGATGGATCTGGTGCCATCCGTCGGGCCAGTCACCGCCGCGAATTACCAGGCACGCGTCAGCAGCCTGATCGCCGCCTCGGGCAGGACGTTCGAGCAGGTCAATGCGCAATATCCGCTGAGCGCCTATGCGAGCCCGGTCGAAGCCTATGACGCAATTGCCACCGATCTTCTGTTCGCCTGCTCCGGACGCACTTCGGCAAGACTCAAGAGCGCAAGCGGAGCCAATGTTTATGCGTATGAATTCAATGACCCGAACGCGCCGATGATCTATCTGCCGCCTGCGACGCGTCCACGCTGGGGCGCCTACCATGCCGCCGAAATCCAGTACCTGTTCCCGACCAGCCGCGCCGGCGTGACGTATACGGCGGCTCAGCAAGCACTATCCAATCAGATGGTCGCCTACTGGACTGCCTTCGCGAAGAACGGCAACCCGAACGGCACTGGTCCGGCCTGGCCGCAATTCACCAATGCGAACGACACTTTTGTATCGCTCGAACCGGGGACATCGCGCACCGTGACCAACTTTGCTCAGCGCCACAAGTGCGCTTTCTGGACGGGTTCATGACCTTGCAAGGCATGGCAAGCTAGCCAAAGCGATGCGGGCTTTGGCGTCCGCATCGCCTTGCGGGGGCCGACAAGGTACGACAATGTTGGACCTCGGCCGGCTTCGACCAGGGCCGCCCCGACGGTGTAAGCTGTCGCCATGGATTCCCTCATTACCGCTTCTGCCCGTGCACTTGCCGCCGGCGACCCGCTCGGTGCGCTCAAGCGGGTCGCACTGCGCGACGATCCGCCGGCACTTGCCCTGCGCGGCATCGCCATGGCGCAGCTCGACGAGCATGCGCGCGCGCGGGAACTCCTGCGTCGCGCCGCCCGCGGCTTCGGCAGCCACGAAGAACTGGCGCGCGCGCGATGTGTCGTCGCGGATGCCGAAGTGGCGCTGGCAATGCGCGAATTCGCAGACTCGCCGCGCGCGCTGGCGTCTGCAATAGCCGTGCTCGATGCACATGCCGATCATGCCAATGCACTGCACGCCAGACTCATCTCGGCACGCCGTCTCCTGCTGCTCGGACGCCTCGACGAAGCCCGGGCTACGCTGACCCGGCTCGAAACCGAAACACGAAGCATGCCGCCCTCGCTTGCTGCGGTGGCCGATCTGACTTCGGCCGAACTTGCATTGCGCTCACTGCGCATCGATGCGGCGCGGGAGGCGCTCGCCCGCGCGCAAGGTGCGGCTGTCCGCGCATCCGTGCCCGCGCTTGTGGCGGAAGTGACAGAGATGCAGGCGTCCCTTAGCCGCCCCGCTGCCCGGCGCATCAATGCCGGCGAAGAGCAGGTACTGAGCCTCGACGAAATTTCCGCCCTGCTTGAATCGGATGCGCTGGTGGTCGATGCTTGCCGGCACGGACTGGGCATCGGCGCACGGTGGGTGCCCCTGGCGCGCCGGCCGGTCCTGTTCACCCTGGCGCGACTGCTCGCCGAAACATGGCCGGGCGACGCCGGCCGTGATGTCTTGATTGCCTGCGCGTTTCGGACCCGTCGTCCGGACGAGTCGCACCGGGTGCGCCTGAGGGTCGAGATCGGCCGCTTGCGGGCGCTTGTTGCGGGATTGGCGAGCATCGAAGCCACCCCCCGGGGTTTTGTATTGAAACCCCATGACCACCGCCCCGTCGTGGTACTGGCGCCTCCCATGGATGGCGACCAGGCCTCGCTGGTAGCGCTGCTGTCCGATGGCGCGGCGTGGTCCACCTCCGCCCTGGCGCTGGCGCTCGGCGCGAGTCAGCGAACAGTGCAGCGGGCACTGGCCGAACTCGAGGCCGAGGGCCGGGTCCGTTCGGTGGGGCAGGCACGGGCGCGCCGCTGGCTGGCGCCGCCGCTGCGGGGATTCACGACGATCTTGTTACTCCCTTCCGCGCTCCCGATTGGTTAAAGTTGTCTTGCGGCGCCGATCCGAGGCGCGACTCAAGGAGCAGCGATGACCAGCAAGACCAGCAAAGACAATCAAAAGGTACGAACGCACAAAGCGGAAATCGTGCGTGAGTACGGACCCTTCGATGGCGCCGACAGCGTTGCCGGCGTTACCCACGATGGACGGCATGTCTGGGCCGCGACCGGGGCGAAACTGGTGGCCTTTGATCCCGGGAACGGCGCAATCCGGCGCACGATCGACTGCGCCTGCGATGCGGGCACCGCCTTTGACGGCACCTACCTTTACCAGATTGCCGAGACGCGCATCGACAAGATCGACCCGAGCACCGGTAATGTGGTTGCGTCGATTCCGGCTCCCGGCCAAGGAAACGACTCGGGGCTGACATGGGCGGAAGGAAGCCTGTGGGTCGGCCAGTACCGCGACCGCAAGATCCACCAGATCGATCCGGCAACCGGAGCCATTCGGCGAACCATCGAATCCAATCGCTTCGTCACCGGCGTGACCTGGGCCGATGGCGAACTGTGGCACGGCACCTGGGAAGGTGACGACAGCGACATACGCCGAATCGATCCGCACAGCGGCGCCGTGCTCGAACGTCTCGAAATGCCTCAGGGAGCGGGGGTCAGCGGCCTCGAGGCCGACGGCGCCGGGCTTTTCTACTGCGGCGGTGGAAAAAGCGGAAAGGTGCGTGCCGTGCGGCGTCCAAAGGAAGCCTTGGATCCGGAAACCAATGCTCAGGCTTCAGCCGCCTGATACCGGATTTACCCAGCCTGATCAAACCAACATCCGCCGCCAGGATGGCTGCGCGGCGTATTGAAAACGCGTACAGCTTTTTAGAACCGAACACCGAGGAGCACACCATGAATACCACACTTACCGCATCGAACACCGTCGATCATGCCGTCGTCGCAAGGGACAGATGGCTGGCCGAACGCGAGGCGCTGCTTGCGAGGGAAAAGGAACTGATGCGCCTGCATGACCAGCTGGCCCGCGAACGCCGCGCGCTGCCGTGGGTACGTATCGAGAAGAACTACGTCTTCGATAGTATCGAGGGCCGGCGTTCTCTGGCGGATCTGTTCGGCGGGCGCCGCCAATTGCTGGTGCAGCACTTCATGCTCGGCCCGGGATGGGAACAAGGTTGCCCCAGCTGTTCCTACATGGCCGACCATATCGACGGCATGAACGTGCACCTTGCCAATCGCGATGTCACGCTGCTGGTCGTCTCGCGCGCCCCTCTGGTCGAGATTTTGCGCTTTCGCCAGCGCATGGGCTGGCAATTCAGCTGGGTGTCGTCGCATGGCACCGACTTCAATTATGACTTCGGCGTCAGTTTCACACCCGAGCAGCGGTCCACCGGCGAGGTTCCGTACAACTATGGCATGCGTCCTTTCCCGAGCGAAGAGGCGCCCGGCATCAGCGTCTTCTACAAGGACGACGCCGGCGACATCTACCACACCTATTCCACCTATGGACGCGGCGTGGAGGTAATGATGGGCACGTATCAAATGCTCGACCTCGTACCCAAGGGCCGCGACGAGCACAATCCGGCGCGCACCATGGATTGGGTGCGTCACCATGATCGTTATGAGCCGGCGCAGGCCGCCAAGCAGGCGTCCGCTACCAGTTCATGCTGCCATGCGCCGAATGACGGACAGCTTGCCCAGACGTCATGACCAGCCTCTGGAACAGCCTGTGGCCATGGATGGCGGTGGCGGGCGCAGGCGCCCTTCATGGATTGAACCCGGCCACCGGCTGGATGTTCGCCGCCGCCTTGGGCGTACGCTCGCATGACCGGATGCAGGCGCTGCGAGCCCTGATTCCCATCGCGGTCGGCCACGCGGGGGCAATCGGGCTCGTTGCTGCCGCCCTGGTATTGGGTCTGCGCATGGATCGCGTCGCGCTGCAATTCATGGCCGCCGGGCTGTTCGTGATCGTCGCCGGGTTTCATCTTTTAGGACGCATGCCCGCGGCAGCCCGCAAAACAGCGGGACATGCCGGCCTGGCGCTTTGGTCCTTCATGATGGCTACCATGCACGGCGCCGGACTAATGCTGCTGCCATCACTGTTTGCAATCTGTTCCGGCAACGCATCGACCGGAGAGATCACTGCATCGGACTCGCTGTTGCCGGCACTCGGGGCAATCGGATTGCACACGATTGTGATGGTTGTCGTTTCGGGCCTGGCCGCCGCCGGCATCTGCCGGGGCGCTGACGCCTTCGCCCGTCTGCACTCGGGCATCAAGCGCAAACCAGGCGCAGCGTCATCGTTGGCGAACCGAGGCGGCGTCGATACCTGAAGTACTGTCTGAGGCGACTGCCGCTTGACTTATCAATTTCCGCCTTTGCGATTAGCATCCGTACCGCTGCATTTTTATAGTCGGATGGAAACGCACGAAGATATCGCACGGATCAGAATCGAGATGAGCTTACTTAGGCAGCTTGCGGCGGAAACACTTGGAGCAGCGTTA
This sequence comes from Noviherbaspirillum album, assembly GCF_035916955.1. NCBI lineage: Bacteria > Pseudomonadati > Pseudomonadota > Betaproteobacteria > Burkholderiales > Oxalobacteraceae > Noviherbaspirillum > Noviherbaspirillum album. The sequence continues at coordinate 77,316 of NZ_JAWIIV010000028.1, forward strand.
CTGACAGCGATCTCTATTGGATCGAGCATGACTGCACTCTACCTGGAAAGCAGCCCCATGGCCGCGCTGATGTCCGGCGCAATTGCCGGCGGCTTGGGCCTGTTCGCGCTGCTGGCTTGTTTCGGTAACATATCGGGCGCGCACTTCAATCCTGTACTCAGCCTGTCAGAGTCATGGCGAGGAGGCCTTTCCCCACCTTCTACAGCAGCTTACATCGCTGCTCAATGCATCGGCGCCTTTGCGGGCGTTGCGGCCGCGCATTTCATGTTTAATGCGCCGCTATTCGAGGCAGCAACGATTGCGCGTTCCGGTCCCAGCCAATGGGCGAGCGAATTCATCGCGACATTCAGCCTGATCGGCATATGCATCGGGGCCTCCAGGCACAGGAGCGATATCCTGCCGTACGCCGTCTGCTGCTATGTGATCGCCGCTTTACTGTTTACGCCCTCCGCAGCCTTCATGAATCCTGCCATTACGCTTGCAAAAGCTGCGACGGCATCACCGACAGGCATCCGTCCGAGCGACGTTCCGGGCTTTGTACTGGCCCAGCTATGCGGAGGAATGTCCGCCACGTGGCTGTTCCAATGGTTGTATCCGACGTGCCCGGTGCGACATGCGAAACATATAGCAGACCTGCCTTCGTTAATGCCAGTTACAGACGCACTGCCGAAGTCGCGATGAACGCATGTCCCGGTGACCAGTGCACCAGACGGTACCCGGTGCTCGCTCCGGCCACCTTGCACGCCGGCGATTGAGTAGAATAGCCGGTCTGCAAACGCAAGCGACACGCTTCACCTATGGATACCCTCAATGCGCCACCGCGCCCCCAGCCTGATTCCTTGGGCGATCTCTTCATTTCGTTCACGCTTCTAGCGTTGCAAGGGTTTGGCGGCGTCCTAGCGGTAGTTCAGCACAATCTCGTGGAAAAGAAGAAGTGGCTGACGCGCGAGGAATTCGTCGAGGAATGGGCAGTGGCGCAAATCATGCCCGGTCCGAACGTCGTGAACTTGGCGCTGATCATCGGCGGACGCTATTTCGGCTTGCGCGGAGCGCTCACGGCATTGGCAGGCATGCTGCTTGTGCCTTTGATGCTGCTGCTCGTGCTGGCCATCATTTATGCGCACGTCGCCGAGCATCCTGAGGTCGCGGGTGCCCTGCGCGGCATGGGTGCCGTCGCTGCCGGCCTGATTGGTGCGAGCGGCCTGAAACTGGCGGTCACCCTCAACAAGCACCCGCTAGGTCGGGTCCTTGCGTTCGCATTCTGCATATCGACCCTGATTGCGATTGCCGCATTTCGCTGGCCGCTGTATGTCGTGCTGCCCGTATTCGGCGGCCTTTGCTGTTTCCTTACCTACCGAAGGCTTAAGCCGTGAGCACCGCGATCGCACTCGAACTTCACTGGGCGGATTGGCTTGGCCTGTTCGGCCACTATCTCCTGCTTTCGATGCTGTCCATCGGCGGGGCGATCTCCACGACCAGTGAAATGCACCGCTATCTGGTTGACGAGCATCATTGGCTTACCGCCAGCCAGTTCAATGCGTCGATTGCAATTGCGCAAGCCGCACCTGGGCCGAATGTTCTCTTCGTGGCGCTGATGGGATGGAATGTGGGCATGAACGCAGGCGGCATGCCGACCGCGTTCTTCGGCATGCTGGTGACAATGATCGGCATCCTGCTTCCAAGCACGACGCTCACTTATCTTGCTGCGCAATGGGGACACCGCAATCGTGAGCTGCGAGCAGTGCGCGCGTTCAAAGTCGGCATGGGACCCGTCGTCATTGCGCTGTTGCTTGCAACAAGCTGGGTGCTCGCGAGTACCAACGCCCACGGCGCGCCCGCTGGGGAATGGAAGTTGTGGCTGATATCGATCTTGTCTGCACTTGTCATCTGGCGCACCAAGATTCATCTGCTCATTCTGCTAGCCTTCGGCGCACTTGCAGGTGGCCTCGGACTTCTCTAATCAACGCCCGATTGATCTTCATGATTGCGTTTAGCTACACGAATCGATCAGCTTCCGTGCGGCGTGTGTGGCGTTGTCTTATAAAGAAGCAGCGCGACTGGATCACTCAAGTTCGGTTAGTTCGTCAATAAACATTTGAAGCAGCTGCCGGCTAGCAGAATCGGTATCGAGTAACTCAATTCCACTGCGATACATTTTTTCCTGGATCTTGGTGGTATGCGTGACGGTACCCCAGATATTGACTCGTCTGCTTTCTTCCAGCGTTCGAAGTTCAAAAGCAATTGCACATGCGCTGTTCGATGCAATCGGCGCATCACTGAGAATTCCAATACCGCCAAGTGAGATTTCCACCGTCCGCACGGGAGTGATGGGAAGTTGGGGTAACAATATCCTTGCTGGCACCATCAGCGGTCTGCGCACGGACTTTCTACGTTCTGATGTTGAAATGGCTTCCATGCAATTCAAAATGACCGGCTAACCCAATCTATCCATGTGGCGGAAAGAATCGAGGAGACGATGCTATTTCTTTCCAATCGGTAAGTATCCCATACTTGCCTAGAGATAGTGTTCAACGTCTTACTCGTGGCATAGCGATATCCTACCGATATCAGGTATGGTCAGTTTGATGGCATGTAAGAAAATGCAATTGTTCAGATCAACAGAGGTACAAGAATTGCACGTGCGAGATACCGGTTAGCCTGATGTGGGGGCACAGCAATGCGTTTCCTTCGACGGATAATTCCGTCGCAGTACTGTAAGTCGCGTTCCGAATTTACTGCAAACAGGATGGAGCGCATAAGAGACGAGGCTGGAGGAACTTGAGGGAACTGCAAGAGATAGTGAGATAGTGAGATAGTGAGATAGTGAGATAGTGAGATAGTGAAACGGCATCAAGGCATCGCTTCTATTTTCCGCTGCCCCAAAGCAAACAGCCCTGCGTCCATGAGGAGGCAGGGCTGATGCGGTAGAACTAGCCTGACGATGA